>JBMYJV010000163.1:0-3051 GCA_049594755.1 Candidatus Poseidoniaceae archaeon | reverse complement strand
CCAACATCATCAGATACGATGGGGCCCGGAGTTCCAAGACCTGCAAGGCTCGTTTCAATGACAAAATCACTGATGTCGACCTCCGAAAATTCAGGCCCTTCATCAATTGTCTCTAGCTTTTCAACCTGTGTGTGAATCTGGTATGTGAGGAGCTCCCCCGCATCGCTTCCAAACTGCATCAATCCATCGGATGTTAGTTCGAATCGAAGCTGACTCTCCTCAGGACAGGCAGTGAAATTTGTCTTTGGCTCAAGACATCGTTTGATCTCGATTGGGTTATCACTACGACTCATTATATCTCCAGCAAGTCGAATCAAGTCACTTGGAATCACTTCCATTCGAACCGTCGTATCCTCGCCCACATCGTAATATCCCTGTGGGACAGCGATTCTGTGAACAACAGCACTGGCTTCGAGGCCAAACTCCACCGAAACGGATTTTGTCCATTCGTTGATGTCAAAGGTGTCGAAGTCAATGGAGAGGGAGGTCGATACACATGTCTTTTGTGTTTGCAAACATATTGCTTGCTCGTCCTCATTGAGGATGGGGTGATTGTAAGCCCAAGGAGAAGGTCCTGCAAGGGAGATTTCGTTTCTATTTTCACCTGATTCAGAGTGCTCGAGGATGATGAAGTTGTCACCACCAATGGTCTCAATCCAACTTGGCAGGATGAGTTCGAGTGTAATCTTTGAAGGTGGAAGGTCAGATGGAATCATGCTTTCGAGGAAACCTGTGTCAAGGACGGTTTCCAACGATAGCCCAGCATCCATCACCCGTCGAAGATCTGTTTCATTTATCGCTTCAAAATAATCGCTGATGGAGTATGTTTCATTGTCTATTTCAAATTCTGAATCCGGAAGATTATCCCGTATGAGGTCGAGGAGGCCAAGTTCGAATGTATTGCTTGTCGAGCGCAAATAGATTGGATGATCGTAACCCATGGCGCTCGGCCCCTGAATACAATACGAAATCGTGTTAGGCGGCGTCACTGTTTCAGAGCAGCCAACAGAATGGCTGTAATTCAACCCACCTGCAGGCCCATCAATTCCATCTGCAACAGAATCGCTTACCCAAGTCAAGTCGCCCATCTGGATGTCAGGAGCTCCCGGAATGGAATCAGAAAACGCGTCTCCAATCGAAGCGACTGGGAATTGATCGGTAAAATCGTCGAGCGGGGCAATACCGTTCTCATACGCCAATCGGATTCCGTCGGAAGTGATTTGCGGAATCGTTGCAAGGTCGGATAATTCAACCAGTGAGATGCCCCAGTCGTTCATTGTGGTTGTGTCAAGGTAGTTGATACCTGCAACAAAGTCAATTTGAGCCGCTTGTTCGTCAAACAAGTCCACCTTGAGATGGAGTGTTACCGCCTCTTCGTTCGGGTCGAGTTCAACAATGGATGTCGTTGTTGTATTGCGATAGCCCATCGTCATACTCACGGTCTGCTCGACGCGAGAAGCGCCTATGTCAGCGTTGAGGTTGTCGACCGTCCATTGGCCAACGCAAGCTGCAGGCAAACATGCTGGTGGTTGAATCGAGCCATTGCTGTCAACACCAACGATGGCTGCATAATCAGGAGGGCTGATGGAGAAGGTCGATGCATGACCTGGTTCAGCAAATACGCTGAATTGTGTCGTCAGTTCTGAACCCATAATCAAGAGACCTTGGTAAGCTCTTTCGAGATTAAGGTCTGAATTTTCAAGGAGATTGAAGGTGCTCGTTGATAATTGAATCTCAGCGATGGTTGAAAAGCAAATTGGTGGGTCGAACGCGTTGTTTTCCGTTACGCCAGAACCAGAATCATACACTGAATCTTGAGTGGCATCGGTTGTGCAAACTTCAGAGGTTCCGCCCTCTGTGTAGATTCCATCGTACTGCGTATTGATGGCGGTAACCGTACCAAAACCACTCGATAGAAGATCGTTGACCGTGTTTTCAACCTCGATCAACATTTTATCGCCAACGGTCCCCGAACCATCATCGTAAGCGAAGTACGTGCGAATCATGTCCGCAGGGATTCCATCATCCTCATCCAATCCATCAAAAGCAAGCGCAGTCTGTGTCGTGGAATCATCAAGACCAATCTTACTACGATCAAATTCACGAATGGCCCAACTCAAGGTCATGTGGATGGTTGATGTGTCTTGTAAATCGAAATCGTAGGTTCCTCGAATCCAATCTTGCTGGAAAGGCGTACCATCATCGTTAGAATCGTAATCGTCGCAATCGCTGAATCCCGGAACACTATCGCACGTCGTCATACCATCTGCAGATGCAAGTGGTGCAAGAAGTGGTATTGCAAAAAGCAAGGATAAACACAGAGTCAGGAACCGATTTTTCCATACTGCCCGTTCTTCCATGAAGTCCCACATACCGAAGACCTTCAAAGGGCTTCCCCTTAGCAAGACTGTTGGCGTCCGCATGGTAACGAAACTATGTCTTCTCGTTCCCCTCGAATTAGGAGAGGAGGTTCGACAGATTCTGATTGACCAAGAACACCTCGACCGAGCGTTCACACCGAGGCGTATCGGAGATGAACTCGCACTGCCTGTTCACGAAGGGTTTCTTCCCGATGCGATTGATATCGAGCATCGTCTTGAACAGGTGGACGTTGAACAAACACCACCTGCGATTGACCCGCACAGCCGACTGTACAATTCCATTGCATCCTTGTCAGGTGTAAGCGATGCTATGTTGCAATCCATTCCGAAAAAATGGGAGCGTCTTGATGACCTTATCCTTTTTCCCAAGGATGCGTTTCAGCAACAAGGCTGGGAATCCCTCATTCTCAAATATCCTGAGTTCTTTTCAATTGTCGCACAAGCACTCAACGTGGAGCGTATCGGTCGGCAACAGCCCATTGCGAACGATCAAATGCGTTCTGCTCAAGTCGAGTTGCTTCACGGTGAGAATGGATGGGTGGAAGTGAAAGACAACGGACTTGTCTACGGATTTGATGCGACGAAGGTCATGTATTCCTCTGGAAATGTCACGGAGCGCCATCGTATGGCAACATTGCAGGCAGAAGGCGACATCATCATCGATGCATAT
>JBMYJV010000162.1:278-3065 GCA_049594755.1 Candidatus Poseidoniaceae archaeon | reverse complement strand
TTCGAATCTTTACGGACTTGAAGTCATTTTTTCAGATGCTGAACTTCTTGCAAGTGTTGCTTCACCGAGCAACATCGAGGCGTTTGTTCTCGGTATCTTAGGCACATTGAGTGGATTCTTTGGTACGATGATTACCGTTCTGATTTTCCTTTTGTTCATTGTCTTGGAAGAGCACACAATCGCACAACGATTCGGAGCAGCGTTTCCAAATTCCTACGAGAGAGCGAAGAAAATTGTCAGCGAATCGACGGAATCGATTCAGGCTTATGTTGTCTCAAAGGTGACCTGCAGTGCAGGACAAGCTCTCGTCATGGCCATTATTCTCTATGCATTTAACATCCCTGGATGGTTTTTGTTTGGAATTTTGTGCTTTTTATTGGATTTCATTCCAATCTTAGGGGCCTTATTCGCTACAATTCCTCCAGTCATCATCGGAGTCATCTTACTCGATCCTGGAATGGCACTGTTGATGATTGTCCTCCTGATTGGAAATCAGCAAGTGTTTGGATCGTTTGTTGAACCAAATCTCTCAGGGTCAAAGATTGGAATTTCACCGTTCGTTTTGTTGTTGACTGTGATGTTGTTCTCACAAGTTTGGGGCATTGCTGGAGCCATCATTGGTGCTCCAATCATCATCATTGCACGATTGATTTTGGATGAGAACGAGCGAACTCGGCCTGTTGCCCTGATGATGGCCAACGATGTTGAAGAAGAATAGATGACTCATTGGTTGTTGAAGGCATCGATGGCTGCAACAACTTCGGAATCGTCCATCAATCTTCGCTGTGATTTTGCTACATCGAAAAGATGGGCAACGAGTTCATCCGTTACCTCATAATTTCGCTGTTGAAGCCACCAGATGATGTTTGACCGTCCAGCCATGTGGCCGATTCGAATGACTTGTTCGAGGCCAAATTCGCCTGCTGGAACACCTGAGTAAACTCGATCAGCAAGCCAGTGGTCGCCTTTCTTCATGGCCTTGATAACGGCTGAAGCGTGAACACCTGTACCGGTCTCAAATGCATCTTGTCCAAAGACGGGATAGTTGCGAGGAAGAGGAACTTCGGTAAATTCGTGTGCCTTTTGCATGTATTCGCCAAGAACGGTAAGATCGTTATCGATGGCTCCCATCAGTTTGAGGTTCACCAAGGTCTGGTCAAGAGGTGCATTTCCTGCTCGCTCACCGAGACCAAGTGCGGTTCCGTGGACAACATCTGCACCTGCTTCAACAGCTGCGATGTTGTTGGCAACACCCAAACCACGGTCTTGGTGACCATGCCAATTGACTTCGATATCTCGACGGTCGTACCCACCGTCCTTGATGACCTCCTCATCGATGAAATTGAGCAATTTCTTGACACCGTTTGGAGTCACGTGGCCACATGTATCGCAAACACAAATTCGACGGACACCGAGTTCCATGGCTCGCTGGTAGATTTTCTTGATGTCTTCGGGATTCGATCGGGTAGTGTCCTCTGTAACAAACATCACAGGTACGTCGTTTTCAACAGCAAAGGAGACCGCCGTTTCCATGGTCGATAGGAGTTTGTCCATGGTCCATCCTTCCGCATATTGGCGGATTGGACTTGTTCCGAGGAACGCTGAAGCTTGTATTGGAATTCCGTGCTTTTCTTGCAACTTGACAAGAGGTTCAATGTCTTGCATCAGTGTTCGTACTGCAGCACCTGGACGAATTTGGTAATCGTTTTCGGTAATGTGCGTAAGCATGGCATCGATGTGTTCGACGTGGAACGGACCTGCACCGGGAAGACCGAGGTCGACCTTCTGAATTCCGAGTTTCTCCATGTAATTGAGCAACTCAATTTTCTGTTCAATGGTTGGATTACGAGCAGATGGACTCTGAAGGCCATCGCGCAAGGTTTCATCATCGAACCAAACACCGTGTGGATGGTTGTTTGGATTCCTGTTCAACTCGTATTCAATCGTGTTCCAATCGTAAATCAATGAACGCTCATCCATAACAATTCACCTACGAGGAAAACCCCCGCACATACCGACCAGTCATGAATCATGTTTGAACTCGTCGATAAGGCCATGTCATTCTTCTTCGAGGTCCGAATTCGATTTTGCTGCTTGTGCAGCCTCGAATTCCTCTCGAGAAACAACACCGTCACCGTCGGTATCCATGGCATCAAATTCATCCTCTTCGATCAATTCAGCAGGCAATCGAGCAGTGAAGATGATTTCATCATCATGTGAGGATTTATCCTTCGAACGCAATTCCATGATGCGAGTGCCCTTGGTCGATTTTCCAGAGGTTTCCTTTGTTTGATTAACGGCCAGTCGAATCATCATACCCTTCTTGGTCAAGACAAACAAATTGTCGTTCAAATCTGGAATACGTCGAACGCTCACAAGTTCGTCAGAGAATTCTTCATCCAGTTTCATTGTTCGCACACCCTTTGCACCAGGATTGGTCGAGCGATAACCATCAGTCATCATTTTCAGTTGACCGTCATCATCGAAACGTTCGTTTCCATCTCGATCGAGATCGGGCACGCGGTCTGCCGTTCCGAGACGACTACGCTTCGCCATTCCGAACTTGGAGATGGTCAGGATTTGCGAATCAGCATCGCTCATTGCGAGCATACCTGCAACAAATCCTCCACCTGATCCTTTACGGTCGGCGACCTTGATTCCATACACACCACCAGATACACGACCAGAGGTTCGGATAGCATCGCACTTGAAACGGCTGGCATATCCCGTTGTTGAAATCATTACAACATCGTCGCTATCAACGCTTTGCTGGACATTGACCAAGGA
>JBMYJV010000162.1:0-268 GCA_049594755.1 Candidatus Poseidoniaceae archaeon | reverse complement strand
GTGCATACTTTCCGTTTCGATTGATTCGGACGTATTCATGCAGATCGGTTTTCTTAATCAGACCCAACTTGGTTGCGAAGAGCAAGAAATAGCCTGACGGAGGTCGCTTTTCGCCCTCCTCAAGTTTAATTTTCAGGCATTTCTCAGTCACTTCATCAACAAGCTCTTTGGAAATTGGTAGAATGCTGACGATGTTCTCCTCGTCTTGCAAGTTTTCGAGCAGATTACGGATGTGTGTGCCTCGACTTTGTCGACTTCCTTGCGGAAT
>JBMYJV010000161.1:0-3105 GCA_049594755.1 Candidatus Poseidoniaceae archaeon | reverse complement strand
GTCCATGTCCGTTCTCAAGGAAACAAACTCAAAGTAACCAGCCATATGCAGCATTCTCCCGTTCGAGACCAACTGCAAGTTGGTGACGAAATTGTTGCTGTTGATGCCATTCGAGTAACGAATGCTGAACAACTGAAATCAACGCTGAAAGGAAAGGTAGGAACAAAAGCTCGAGTCATGTTTGCACGTAATTCCGTTATGCATGATGCAGTGTTGGATGTTGCCTTGGAACCGAATTACCCAACTGTGACAACGAGCAATGGAAATCGTTTGTGGAAATCTACAATTCGTTCGCGTCAGGTTGACTCGGCGTAAGCAGCGACAGCCGCTCGAGCGATACATGAATCGGGGGCAGATGGTCAGAGATGCGATGACGTGTCGTTTTTGGAGGATAAAGATTTGAAGAAAGGGCCATGTCGATGACGTCCTGTTTCGTAATTGATTCCAGATCAGAGGCAGGCCATAATTCCAGTTCAACCGAATCATCTTCCAAGTAATCGATGCACACTACAGGGATTCGGGCAAGCTCGAGTCGTTGTGCAACTGCGTATCGATGATGTCCATCGAGGATTGTCCCAGTAGCCTTGTCTGCAATCAGAGGCTTCGTGAAACCATCCCAACGTAGCGTCATTTCGAGGAGTTTCTCCATGTTCTTGGGCTTGATTTCCTCATGGGCTTTGAGCCACTCAACAGGGACTAGGCGCACATCTTCTTCTGCCCAAGACATGCCTCGACCAAATGAATCCACAGGATAATGCTTTGTCTTGTATGAACACGCAGGGTTGGATGTCCGGCATGGAACCTGCACGCGGAATGGAAGGATTGCCCCTCCTTCCCTCACTGTCTGCCATGGTTCAACAACTACCGCAATCACTGGTCGAAGTCATCGAATGGTTTCATCAAAACAACGCCGATGTGTGGATTGTTGGTGGTGCGATTCGAAACGCATTGTTGGGAACGAGCATCGTTGAATTCGATCTTGCAACAACATTGACTCCTGATGAAATGAAGGCCTATCCTGATACAATTCCAACCGGTGAACGCTACGGAACAATCACGTTCCGAAACCAAGGTGATTCCTACGAAGTCACAACACTACGAACAGAATTCGGATACAACGATGGTCGAAGGCCGGATGAAGTTCAGTGGGGTGATTCATTGCTCGTCGATCTCTCACGCCGAGATTTGACAATGAACTCCCTCGCGGTTGACCCAGTGAATCTTGTGTACTACGATCCATTCGATGGACAAGGAGATTTGCAACATGGACGTATTCGCTCGGTCGGAGATGCAACGAAGCGATTGTCCGAAGATGCGCTACGCATCATGCGTTCCTACAGATTCATGGACCAAGGAGCAGCAGGCATTTGGTGGCCAGAACGGCAACTTGCAAATGCATTGCGAGCAACGAAATCAATGCTCGGACGAATCGCAAGTGAGCGTATTTGGTCCGAATTCAGACGTATCCTCCTGGGACGACATGCCTCAGAGATCGTTCAACGAATGGCCGATGATGGAATTCTGAAACAAATCTTGGACTTGGACTGGGAGCAGGACGATGTGCGAATCAAACTCCTCAACGAGCTTGAAGGAAGTGATGTCATCGATCGATTGGTCGTATTGCTCAGAGACTTTACATCAAAGGATTGTGAACAACTCGCTGCAAGGCTTCGCTTAAGCGGTCAGGAGAAGAAACGACTTCTGTTTCGCCACGCCAAATTAGGCCACCTACCTGAAGATACGGAGTCCATGATGCGGGTTTTTGCCGTTGTCATGGGAACCTGGGGCGAGCAACACCTCAGCATCGAAAAGATGTTTGCTCGAGACGCTACCTCTCTTGGTTATTCAGAGGACGATGTTCAGCGAAGATTGGATCGTTATCTGCAATTGAACATTGATGTGAACGTTGAGCCTTTGGCTTCAGGAGCACACATAATGCAGCAAACAAACATTCCACAAGGACCGAAACTTGGAGCATTGAAGTCGTGGCTTTTCTATGAGCAAGTTGCACGGAATCTGACAACAATCGAAGAAATCGATACACTCCTTTGCACGTTAGCATGGCAGTCCGAAGATACATCGCGTTGGCCAAAACTTCAATTCCCCTAACCTGATAGTCCAACCACACGCAAGTGTCAACTGGACGTGAATCCATGGCTGTTAAACAGGTCCTTCAAGCAAGAATGGAGAAGCACATCAAGGAAATGGTCACCACCAACCCAATGATTGGTCAATTGAATACTCAATTCACAAGCTGGCTTCTCGGTTCCGGATTGACTGGAACAGAAATCATTCAGATGATCGATTCAAACATGGATGCTGTTATTCAGCCTACAGAACTCTCTGAAGCACTTCAGCGGACCACTGGTACACAGCCTCCTGGCTGGGTCATCAATGGGCTCATGTCCGTTCTTGACATGGACAAGGACGGAAACGTAACTGTTGCGGATCTTCACACCTATTTTGAGACAATTGGCCTTCCGAGCGGTATTGAAGAACCAGAGCCTGAACCAGAACCTGACGAATTCGAAGAGCTCGACCAAGAAATAGAGGAAGAGGCTCGAAGGCAGGCCGAGGAGCTCATTCGTCAGCAGGAGGCTGAAAAACAACGATTGTTGGAAGAACAACAAGCGAAAGAGGCTGCTGAACGGGAAGCAGAAGAACAGGCTCGCCAAGAGGAAGAGGCTGCAAAAGCAAAGCCAGAACCAATTCTCCTTGAGGAAGATGGAAGCCCCGTCGGACATGCACGATTCATCGAGTTATTGGAAGGTATGAAACTCAGCAGCGAACGCCGTGAAGCGATTTCTCAATCACCAAAACAATCGTGCCAGATTCTCGTCTCATCGGTCGAGAAGACACTCATGGGTCAAGGGTCAATGAAGAACGGAATGACGGTGATCGGAACACTCTCAGAGAACCGGGACATTGAAGTCGAACTGCAACTACCTTTCGAAGCCAATGAACAGGTTCAGGCATTCCAATCGAATCACTCTCTGGAAGTCGTCGCACAAATCATCAACTGGAATGTTGGACGAAAGCGAGCCGTTTTCTCAGCAACTGACTTCAATTACTCATAGAAGGCTTCGAGCAACAACGATTCGTTGT
>JBMYJV010000160.1:0-3124 GCA_049594755.1 Candidatus Poseidoniaceae archaeon | reverse complement strand
CATCTCGAATCGATTCTCTCCGAAATGGGTGTTGCCAAGGATGCTTGGGAATCCTTGCTGCAACCGAGTCGAGAAGCGAGTCAAGGCGATTTGACACTTCCGTGTTTTCCCTTCGCCTCGGTTCTAAGGAAAGCACCGCAGGCGATTTCAGATGAAATTGCGGGGTTGTTCCCTCCACTCGATGCATTGGCCAGTGTCTCTTCTGTAAATGGATATCTGAATTTCACTGCCAACCCTGAATGGCTTGCAGATGTAGTCCTCTCAAATCAAGTACACATTGGCTCTGCTCTCGAAAATTCGGGACGAACTGGAGAGACGGTTCTTCTGGAACACACCTCAGCCAATCCGAACGGACCGTTTCACGTTGGTCGTGCACGAAACGCCATCCTTGGCGATACCCTCGTTCGCTTGCACCGACTTCATGGCGATGATGTCCGAGCAGAATACTACGTCGATGACATGGGGAAACAAGTCGGTGTCCTTGCTTGGGCCCTCGACAATCTGTCCGTCGACGATGTCAACGAGCTTCTCTCTGAACGTGAACCTCCATCGGAAAGGTGGCTCACAAAAGCAGATCATCAACGTGTTCGGTGGTATCAGGCTGCTCAAATCCTCCGAAAGTATGCTGATGAGGAACGAAAAGCCCAGATTGAGAAGGAAATTGGAACATTGGTTCATGCAAGCGAGCATGGTGATGTCGGTGTGTTGGAATCGTTTGAAGCAGCATACACCCCTGTATTGGAAGGTATGCTTGCCACGCTCTCACGCCTCGGAATATCCTATGACACATTCACCAAGGAATCCAGATTTGTTGTGGATGGCACAGTCTCCAAACTTATGGAAACCCTGGATAGCTTGGAGATTTCTGGTACCGCAGACAACGGTGCTGGTTTCCTCGATCTCGGACAACGTGGACTCAAAGGAAAGACTGAATTCTTCTATAGAAGAGGAGATGGTTCAAGCCTCTATGCAACGCGTGACGTTGCTTACCACATGTGGAAGTGGGGTGAATCCAATCGACTTGTCAATGTCCTTGGAGAAGACCACAAACTGCAAGCAAAGCAAGTTGGGCTCACGCTTGAGGAACTTGGACAAAAGCGACCAGAAGTCTTGTTCTATTCGTTCATCAAACTACCTGAGGGGAAGATGAGTACTCGACAAGGCAATGTTGTGTTCATGGACGACCTCTTGGAAGAAGCTCATGCACAAGCCTCTGCGGTTGTTCGTGAACTTCGTCCTGAATACGATGATGATAAGGTTGCGAAGATTGCCGAAGCGGTCGGCACTGCAGCCGTTCGATTCAACATCATCAAGGTCAGTCCGGAGAAAGGATTCACCTTCCGATGGGAGGAGGCACTTGCCTTCGAAGCAGGATCTGCACCCTTCATCATGTATGCTCACACACGAGCCTGCTCAATTTCGAAGCGTGCTGATGCACTTCCAACGTCTCCGATTCAACGCCCAAGCGTCGATTCAATGCCGGAAGGTTTGGTTGAATTGTTGCGTCTTCTGTGCAAACACAACGATGTTCTCGAGCGTTCCGTTCGTGAGCAAAAAGCACACCTCTTTGCTCTACACATGCTTGATCTTGCCAATGCTTACAACGGATTTTACAGAGACTGCCCCGTTGTCAAAGAGAACGAGGTTGATGGATTTGCCTTTGCCATCAGCCAAATGGCACGAAAACTCCTGCGCTCTGGTCTTGAAGGACTGGGAATTACACCTATCGAAGAAATGTAATCATTCATTGGTTTGGTAGGTCGTCTCGTACAATTGCTGGGTTGCAGTATCAGGATGCTCATCGACTGAAGCGAGCACATCTGCTCCAATGGTTCGCAATTCATTGTACGCTTCCTCAATCTCTTTCACTTGTTTGAGGAAGCGAAGTGGAGGCCAACCACAGTCAATGATCTCAGGATCGACAGTACTCTGTTCAATCCATGCAGAACACTGCGATCCGTAACACAAGGCGGAGAGATGTTCGAGATCAACCCAAAACGTTCTTCGCTGGCATACGGGACATATTTTTCCTTCGAGTTTGGCCAGAACAGTCATTCCTTCTTCACCAACAACATCAACATCCCAAGCGATGATCGTTGCTTGTTCAAGATTCATTTGTTCGCTTTTCCCAAGGAAGGTTTTCATCACTTCCCAGGCAATTTGTTCGGTGCTAAAACACCCCATCCCGATGGCATTTCCATCCGCTTCGAGAACGGAGGGAACGTACACTCGGCTTGGGGAATCCATGTTTCACCTTGAGGCATGAAGGCTTTGAATCCTCCCTTTTGTCGAGGGTTGAATTCAGCGATTCCACGTGTACTCGATGTAAGGCAAGCCGCCTGGATGTGGGAGTGGGGCTTCTGGTTTTTCAATCCGAACGAATACAGTATCAACATTCTCGGATTGTTGAATCTGTTCTGAGATACGTTTGGCCATTGATTCCAAGAGGCGAATTGGGGAAGAATGCAACACAACATTGTCAATGGCTTCTTGCAATTGCGCATAGTCGACAGTGGTGCCTAGTTGTCCATCCACTATACAGCCTGATAGGTCAACTCGCACCGAGATGTTGAAAGGTTGAGGCTTGGTGTGTTCCTCATCGTAAAATCCGTGTATACCATGGACGAGATAATCGTCCAAGCCAACGGAAACAGGCATCGAAATCACTCCTCATCTCGTTCATGAACCCAAATCAGGTGATAACCGAATTGAGTCTTGACCGGAGTTGAGACCGTTTTGAGTGGTGTACTCCAAACGGCTTCCTCGAATTCACGAACCATGTTTCCTTTTCGGAACCACCCAAGATCACCACCACGTTGGGACGATGGGCAGGTGGATTTCTTTCGAGCAAGTTTCTCAAAATCCTTGAGTTTGCCAATCTTCTCTGAGATCTGTACGGCTTCTGATTTTGAAGCAACCAAGATGTGCGAAGCGTGTGCGCTCGGTTTAACCATGCCATGTCCACCCACGTTGCCTTCTTGAACTCAACGCTCATTCAAAGACGGGCCAAGCAAGGTGACGAATATAGGTTCCATAAGCGATGACAGAAACGCCAATTGATTCTTCATTGAAACGGTCCATTGTATCGGCATAGGTGTGGTACTCATAGGAACCCGAACCATAG
>JBMYJV010000159.1:0-3138 GCA_049594755.1 Candidatus Poseidoniaceae archaeon | reverse complement strand
GAACAAGGTCGAGGTTCTCCTCTCCAATGGTGTCACCTTTGAGGAAAACTTGGAGCTTTCCAGTGCCGTCGCGTAGATCGACAAAGCAGATTGCGCCTTTACCACGATTGGCTTCCATGAATCCACAAACAGTGACCTCTGTTCCTACAAGGTCTGCACCCTTCTCTTGGATTTCGCCTAGTGTATGTGTTCGGTATGCCGTTGGATGCCAGTCAGCCATGTCAATTCCTGCGCGATGTTCCTAAAATAGCAATCGCCAAAACGGACACGTCACAAAAACCAAAACTTTGATGCAGTGGGCCCATGAACTGGATAAGACAATCGTGAAGTTTTCATCCAAGCAGCCGATTCGCTCAAGTGCTGAGAACACCTCGCTGGCATTGGTCCCATGTCGCAACTCTCCATTCGCGCGTTCGTTTTGGTCGGAATGATGCTGCTCGCAAGCGCAACTCCGCTTGCGCAGATGAGCAAAGCTGATCCAGAAATTGAACTTGATGTGGACATGCCTCACATGATTCTAACTCCGGGAGAATCGATGAACTTGACCTTAACAATCCACAACAATGGTTCTTCGATCGAGACCTATGATGTTGAAATTGATTCAACAGTTTCACCACCACCAGCCGCTTGGACGGTAACACCAACGTCGAACACAGTATCGAACGTCCTTCCAACGTACAATTCCACGCTGGTCGTTGTCGTTCAACTCGATGAAACAGCAACTCCAAGCGACAATGGCATGTTCACAATCATGGTTTCTGAAAGCGATGGAACCGCTTCTTCAACCATCGATGTGTACGTAAGTGTGGCCATTGTCTACAATCCTCATGTAGACGCTACAGGTGTCGGCGATCAAGGGTTGTTGGCGATTGACCCAGGTCAGTCGGTCGATCTATCGATTCCAGTAAGCAATTTTGGTAGTGTTACGGATTCGTATCTTCTGAGCGTCGGTGAAGAGCCTGACCTCAGTGGATGGTGGGCGAACTATTCCTCTGGCGGTTCTTCCAACACGACAACGACACCACCAGCATGGTCGGCGTCAGTCAGTGATGTCCTCGCCTTTGGCAACTCCTACACGTCCGCAAATGGACTTTCATCCATGCTTGAGGAACTGTTGCGAAGTGCGGACAGTCCAAGCAATACCTCTGATTTCACGAGCGGTGGTTGGACCATTGCCGACCACTGGGATGACGTGAACACGACGGGAAGCGCCCAAAACCTTTCACTAGCATCCGGTGTGTGGGACACTGTCATTGTCCAAGATCAGTCACAGATTCCAGGATTCTTGCGAACCAATTCAGATTGGCTTGCAAGCAAGAACGGTAGCGTCCAACTCGCAGATCGCATCGATTCAGAAGGTGCAGCAATGATGCTCATGATGACGTGGGGGCGTCGAAACGGGGATGCTCAAAATCCGATTCTCTACTCAAACTTCACAGTGATGCAAGACCGACTTGAACAAGGCTACATCGATTATCGAGACAACATTTCATTGGAGACTTCAGCTGAGATTTACATCGCTCCTGTCGGCCTCGCATTCAAGCACATCCACGATTCCATCGTTGCTTCAGGTGGCAATCCATTGTCGCCAACATCGACCTTTTACGGTCTCTATTCTGCCGACGGGAGTCACCCATCGACATCTGGCTCATATCTCTCTGCATGTGTTTTGTTTGCAGCACTCACAGGTGATTCTCCCGTTGGCTTGACCGACAATACAACCATGGATGCTGCCCTGCGTCTCACCCTTCAGCAAACTGCAGCGGAGGTTGTATTGAACGGATCTTCTGAATACACCTATCCTTGGGAATCCTCAGGTGCCATTCAAGCAATGAGTCAGCATTCTTCCTTCCCTGCTGGATGGGAGGTCCGATGGTTGGACGACCAGGTTGAGAATCTCTCTGCAAACGGCCAAGTAACTGCAACGCTGCGAATTACCATTCCTTCCGATGCCAGTCCAGGCGCAACCGGTGTCCGATTGTACGCAGGTTCATTGTTTGGAAATGTGACCACATCGACCCTCATGGTCGTTGATGTCCAACCCGATTATGATTTGCAAGTCGACTTCCTGAATGCAGATGATGCGTTCTTGCCGGGTGAACAGACCAATTCCTCGGTTCGATTGACGAACACGGGTACAACCGACGCATCCTACGAGTACACGTTGACCGTGCTCTCTGGTCCATGTACTGCAGCTCTTCTCACCTATGCTTCTTCGCTCGTTGTCGATGCAAGCGACGATCTTGCTTTCAGCGTCGATATCGGAAGCGCTGCCAACGTAGGGGACGTTTGTTCACTTCGGCTGACCTCAACACTCGCTTCCGATGCATCTGTATCGTTCGTTCGTGATTTCTCGTTTGAGGTCGACCGTGACATTGCTTTCACGCTCCAGGGTCCAAACGGAGCCGTTGTCATGGACCCTGAAACAGAAACAATGCTGGAGGTTCGAGTCTTCAATACTGGAAGCGAAACAGAAACGTTCTCGTTGCAAATCAACAGCAATGGGAGTTCTCCTGTATCGCTCATGCTCGACAGCGCATCAAGTGTCTCTGTTGCAGCGGATGCATCGGCAGTGTGGACCTTGAAGGCAGTTGCATCAGAAGGTTCACTTGGCCTACTTGAACGTGTTGTGACGGTGACGCATGACTCCCTCATCAGTCAAAATTTGACCTTGGAATTCGACGTTCAGGAACAGGCCAGCTTGAGCCTGCGAGGTCCTTTGGATGGCAGAATTGTGGTTCAATCCGGAGAAGAAGCATCTGTCATGCTCACCATCGAGAACGACGGTACCTCAAACATCACACTGGACACCTTCACCATTGCAGGACTCCCCGGAGGGGTCAACGCCATACTGCCTGATGTCGATGGTTACATGCTTGAAGCAGGAGCAACGTACAATGTATCGTTCAACGTATCGGCATCCGCTGCGACAAGCGCACGAACAGATACACTCTCGCTTCAATTGCTCTCGGATTCGACCAATGCACTCCTATCGATTGAGTTGCAGGTTGTTGATCGCTCGCTTGCACAACTGAGCCCGAACACCAATCAGATCATCGCAGGGCCTTCTGTTGCCTCCAACATCACCGTTGAAGTGACCAACATCGGAACACTTCAGGACACGTTCCTCTTATCAAT
>JBMYJV010000158.1:0-3167 GCA_049594755.1 Candidatus Poseidoniaceae archaeon | reverse complement strand
CAATACGATGAATTAAGATACAAAGAGGTCATCCTCAACGTATGGCTCTTCTTGCTCAGTGGGTCCGTCAGCGTCCTTGGCTCGCTGCAGGCATTGCTGGTGCAGCAGGAGGTATCGCAGGGATTGCTCACGGTATAGCAGCCATGACATCGACCGCTTCAGCGCTCGCTTTTGGTGGTATTTCGACCAAACGTCAGTCCAGTGAACATCCATTCCGAACACGTGTTCTCCGAACACTCGAACGCCACCCTGGTCTCTGTTATCGCGAATTACAGCATGAACTCAGTGCAGCCAATGGCACACTTCGCCACCATTTAGACGTGATGCAGAATCAAGGCAGCATTACCGTCATGCCAGTCAATGGACGGACCTGTTACTTCGCAGGTGGCCCATCTCAAGTCGAACTGCTACAGTCGGTTTCAACGGATCATCAGAAGATGGCATCAAGTCTGCCGATTGGGCTGTCAGCGGTTCAACGTCAAGTGATTGATGACATCCTCGAAGAAGGTGTTCCTCGTTCACAAGCCGAACTTGCACGACGTATTGGTCGATCCCGAGCAAGCGTTCACTCCGCTGTCAAGGTCTTGCGCCGTCGAGGCGTTTTGCGATTGGATGTGCTCAATCTCGCATCGCACATCGAAATCGACACGTTCCGTCGCTCCGATCGTTTGACCTATCAATGGGACGACGGGCGTCGCGCACAGGCTTAATTTTCGCTTTCTGAAAAGCAATTGTTGCACAGCCTTCAAAGACCATCGCCATGCGTCATTCGTCATGCTCAATGTCAAGTTGGAAGAACTTCCGATGCCAACGTCCGATCGTTCAATCGATCGATTGGTTGGATGGTTCGTTGAGTCGTTTTGCTTTGTTCGAAGAAAAGGTGATGCAACCGCTGACTATGGCTCAGCATCACCGATTCATCGTATGCTGCGTGATCATTTCTTCGCACATCCAACCACCTCTTGGGATGCTCAATCGCTTTCTGATGAACTGGCCATGACACCTGCAGCATTGAATCATCATTTGGCTCGACTGAGCCAATCCGGATTGCTCTCGTATACCAACGAGGGCAAAGGCTGGAGAACATACATTCTCAGAGGAGGGGGTTTGTCGCAAGCGTTGGAGTTATGTTTCGCTCAATACAGATTGATTCTCGAACAAAAAATGGACCTCCTTCAGGCTAACTGGAGCCGTGAAGGCATTGCATTGGACAACGAACTTTCCGAGGAATCCCCACTCCCACTCAATATGAGCATCATCGACTATCGCCCGTCGCAAGAAGGGGCTTCGAATCTCACACAATGGATGGCTGATTTTGGATTCCTCGGAGATCGTCCAGGAAATGAGATTCTGGCCGATTCGGTCTCTGAACAATTGTTCCAACTCCTCCTTCGCACGGGTACACCCATCTCACTCGATGATGCACACGAGCAATTTGGAGGCCAGAAGGCTCGCCTCGGTCGTATTTTGGAACGATTCCGTGCTTGTGGATTGGTCGAACGTATCCCGCGTACAGATCGTCTTGCAACAGCCCTCTGGTCAGCGATGGTGACCCAACATCAACGTCGTGGCGAGGATTGGTTGCTCAAGAAAGGAGGATTCATGCGTTTGATTCCTGAGAAAAATCATGCTTCATTGCTCCAACCGTTGGGCAAAGGTGCCCTGACGATTGAACTTGTGCAAGAAGCCGTGCAAAGCATCGACGCATCCGATCAAATGTTGCTTCTCAATTTGCTTGGAGGACGTTTGCCTCTCGGGTATCGCTTGGTTGGTTCAACTCTCGAAGATTCGAAAGTGAACATGACTGCACGACTCGACCGCTTGTTGCGACGAATACGTCGGGTTGGCACGATGATTGAAGAGGTCATGACGACGGGCGATGCATGATGAAGACGCCTGGCTTCGACACCTATGAGCCATGGTCGGGTGAGCAACGGCCGCTCTATCTTGCTCCGATGGCGGGTGTTTCTGACCTTCCCTATCGCCTGCTTGCAAAGGAATGTGGTGCCGACATTACAATCACAGAATTTACGAACAGTACGGCACTTAGTCGGGAAGCAACAGCATCATGGCGAAAAATGGAATCCGACCCAAGAGAACAGCCGTTCATCCCCCAGATCTTTGGAGGTGAAATGGATGACATGGTTACAGCTGCGACGATGCTTGAAGAGTCTGCTGATGTCATCGACTTGAACTTCGGCTGCCCTGCTCCGAAAGTGACCAACATTTGTGCTGGAGCAGCCTTGATGGGAGAGCCTCAAAAATTGGTAACGATGGTTGAGAACATCGTTGATGCTGTTAACGTTCCAGTCACAGCAAAGATGCGTTTGGGCACCGGCCAAGGTCCAAACAATGCTGTCAACATCTGTCAATCCTTGGAAAAGGTCGGAGCGCAACGCCTGTGCATTCATGGACGAACATTGCGACAACGATACTCCGGTATCGCCGATTGGGAAACCATTCAGACGGCTGTCAATGCTGTCGACGTCCCAGTTGTTGCAAATGGAGACATTACCGATGCGGAGAGCGCGCAGCGTTGCTTGGAATTGACCAATGCCTCTGGATTGATGATCGGTCGTGCAGCCATCGGCCGTCCTGATGTCTTCGCCCAGATTAAAGTCGGTCTTGGATGGATGGATGAAGCAGAATTGCCTTGGGTTCAGGAACATCAAGACGATTGGGATGAGATGTCCGAGACATCGAAGTCATTTGCTTCACGTCGATGGTGTTGGGATCGATATGTGACCCTTTGCAGAGAAACAACCGGTCTTGCAAAACAAACGATGCAGCGTCATGCGATTGCATTCTCAAAGGGATTGCCTGGTGCAAAATCGGTGCGTAGCCTGATGCATGAATTGTCCGATGTGAACGAATCCGCACAAGCGATTTCAGATTTCTTGAAGCCAATCTCAGAAAGTTGACTTCCAATCTTCGAGGTCGTTGGCCTCAGCCCAAGCCTCGTCGGTGGTTTGTCCACGCAACTTGAGGACTTCTCGAGAGAGGAGCCAGTAGACAAGAGCGAGCGAGTGTCGGCTCTTGTTGTTGGCAGGTAGAGCAACATCGACGTTTCGCAACTTGTTGTTAGCATCAACAAGTCCAACGATTGGAAGACCAGTGTTGACAGCTTCTCGTAGGGATTGTTGGTCCGATGCTGGGTCGGTGACGAA
>JBMYJV010000157.1:0-3210 GCA_049594755.1 Candidatus Poseidoniaceae archaeon | reverse complement strand
TCTCTGTAGCATACCACGTCGTACCTCGTGCAGCAAGCCGACCGATTTGGTCCGACTCGATGACCAAGGCCAGCCTACTGCTCCTCTTCCTGACACTACCACCGTTCCTGCTCACCTCAGCAGATGCAGGTACGTTGCTCGAGAACCTTGGGGCCATCACCATGACGCTTGCCCTTCTACCGATTATGGCAGGTTCCGTGAACATCATCATGACCTCACTGAGCAATGCTACAGGTGTCGTTGCTCGACCGGGTGCACTTGCAGCAACCTTGGCCATGGTCTTCTTCCCTCTGTTTGCTCTTGGTGGATACTTCACTTCTCTTGATGTCTTCATCGGCCTTGGCGCTTTGAACGACATGGCAGCCACTGTCGATATCGGCTTCATGTGGACTGTTGGAGGACTCATGGCCGTTGCTTGTGTAGCCGAATCGTACCCACTTGCAGGCAACCGACAACTTGCATCCTCATCTTCAGCGTCCCTTTCAACGATGTTGATCGCCTTTGGTGGCGTCACCTCAACCGTAGCCAAACTCATGGGCGACTTCACAGAGAAAGCGCTTCTTGACTCAGGAAGTGAAGATGTTGTCATGACCGATGGTGGATTCAGCCTCACTGCAGCAGTTCTCTTCTACTTTGGCTCCATTGGTGTGATTCTTCTCTTCCTCAACCTCATTCGGACATCGGTTGGTGGCATCAAGGTCGACACATCGGTTTCCACGGTTTCCGATATTTCCCGCTATTCCGTTCAGCGTGGTGAAACTTCCATCCGCAAACTTTTGCAGCGAGGCGTTGGTGTTGACACCATTCTCGTGGTTGGGGCAGATGTCGAAGATGAAGGCGGCATGACCATCATCGATGTATCATCGACACTTCACAACGATGAAATCGATGAGTTCCCGGTTGAGAAGAACGAATTGGAAATGTTGTCCGATTATCTTGCCAAGAAGGACATGAGCATCTTCGAATTCTTCCGCTCCATTGATCTCGATGATTCAGGTCTCATTGATGGATACGAACTTCAGCAAGCTCTACGCAGTGCGGACATTGCAGATCTACCTCCTTGGGACATTGCCAAGTTGATGGAATTCATCGATATTGATGGCGACGGCCGAGTCAACCTCCCTGAGCTTGACATCGCCATTGCTCGTGTTCGCTCCGGTGTCACCGAAGAAGAGTAATTTCAAGGCGGTCGAACCGTGCGGATTGGATTGGTTGGAAAACCAAATGTCGGCAAATCGACGTTTTTTGCTGCCTCAACATTGATTCCTGTCGATATTGCGAACTATCCATTCTGCACGATTGAACCAAATGTTGGATTCTCATTCATACCAAGTCGGCAACTCTGTCCATGCGGAACATTGCGTAAGCGTCTCGAGGAAGACGGACGGACCCAACTTAGCGATGAGCGTGGGGGGAGCATCTGTTCACCTCGAACAGGCTCCTGTGAGGGTCATCAGCGCTATGTTCCATGCATGTTGGTCGATGTTGCAGGACTTGTTCCTGGAGCGAGCCAAGGGCGTGGACGTGGTAATGCATTTCTTTCCGATTTGGCTGAGTGTGATGCATTGATCCAAGTCATTGATGTTGCAGGATCCACAGATATTGAAGGAAATCCGATAGGTATCAAAGCAACAAAAGAACAAGCCATTGAACAGGCACTGGCTGAAGTGGAATTCCTTACTGGTGAACTTGATGCTTGGATTCTTGGCTTGGTCAAAGACGGCTGGTCGAGAGGGGCGCGTCGAATTCAAGCAGAAGGTGTCAAAGGATTCACTCAGTTTTTGCAAGAGCGACTTTCAGGATTGGGTGCAACCGATCAGATATGCCAACGTTCGTTTGACGCCTTTGCACAACAGCATCAAGACATGACATCTCCATGGGATTGGTCGGATGATGTTCTCATGCTTCTTGCCTCTTCCATCCGCAAGCATCTCTTTCCAATTTTCATTGCAGGAAACAAAGCGGATCTTGCACCTGAAGGTGTTCTCGAACACTTGCAAAACGTCCTTCCTACGTTCACGCCATGTTCTGCAGAAACAGAACTTGCATTACGACAAGCAGGGAAAGCGGGCTTCATCACATATGTTGCAGGCGATACGACATTCAAGTTGAATGAAGATCAGCCGATGAGTGAAGCTCAACAAAAAGGGCTCTCAGTGCTGGCTGAGCGAGTCGAGAAATTACAAGGAACTGGACTCATCAAGTTGCTTGATCAGGTTCTCTTCGATGAACTTCAACGCATTGTCGTGTATCCCGTTCAAGATGAAAGCCAATGGACAGATGGGGATGGTAACGTGCTTCCCGATGCCCTTGTTGTTCAAGATGGAATACAAGCGAAACAAGTCGCTTACAAAGTACATTCCGATCTTGGTGATGGTTTCATCAAAGGTGTTGACGGACGTACTCGTCGGATTGTTGGAGCCGATCACGAACTCTCCGATGGAGATGTTTTGAGAATCCACTCAAAGTAAGTATTCAGTGCCCTTTTGGACGTTCATAGTCCGGCGTTAGTCGAGCAAGTGTGCTGGAATACTTTGCTGCACTCGTGAAAAAGAG
Organism: Candidatus Poseidoniaceae archaeon; assembly: GCA_049594755.1. GTDB lineage: Archaea > Thermoplasmatota > Poseidoniia > Poseidoniales > Poseidoniaceae > MGIIa-L2. Next base: position 654 of record JBMYJV010000157.1, on the reverse strand, counting down.
AACAACAGAAGCGAGTGTGAGCAATGCCAACATGATCAACATGTACCATCCCCAAGGGTCGATACTGCGAACGGTTGTGATGTAAAGCCCCCACAGCACGGTGAGGTAAAGGAAGGGGCGATATCGACGAGTAACGGTGCTCAGTCGAGCAGACTTCAATGTGTCATCGTAGAGGTTCGCAGCCTCATCTTTGCTGACGTAACCGTGCTCAACGCCACAGCGGGAACAAACCTGAGTGTTAGGGCCATTTCCATGGATGAAAAATTCACGAGGATATGTTCCAGAACAGAGTCGACAGATAGGCATCTTCTTCCCTCATTCCTCGCCAATGTATGCCGTCATTTCAACCATGCGCTCAATACTCCAGAAAATTCGAGAGGATTTTGATACCAGATGGACTTCCAACTGATTCAGGATGGAATTGTACACCAAACACAGGTGCTTGGTTCGAGTGCAATCCTAGGACCAGCGATTTTGTATCATCTGTTGCATCAACGACGATGGTTGGGTGTGAAAGAAGATCTGCCGTCAGCAATGTCAATGAATTGTACCTCGTCATCGAAACCTCGTTCATATCATCAAACAACCCTTTCTGATCATGAATACACTTGACAGGCGTACCATGAACAGGCCCAATTGGACTTGGAACCAATT
>JBMYJV010000156.1:0-3212 GCA_049594755.1 Candidatus Poseidoniaceae archaeon | reverse complement strand
ACGATCGACTCAGGAAGAGCCGTGAAGATGAGTGCAGGTCCGAATTTGGATCCGTCTTCTGCAATCATACCGACAGCAGCGCTACCGATAGCTGCTTGTGAGAAACCTGCGCCAATCGCAGCAAGTCCGAGAGCAATTCCTGCTCCGATGTACTTGCCCCAATCATCGTAGGCACCATCCGCATCGACATTGGCTGCAGCAGCGCCCTGAGCAATCAGGACGAGTGCGCCAAGTACAATCATCATTCGTAGGCTTGTCTTTAGGGTATTCTTGTTCATATTTTCTACCTCCATTTTATGTCCAGTGGACTATGCTTTCCCCTCCACGTGGAGAGGTTGGCCACCAAGCGGGGAAAAGACCCTGCCTGAGCCGTCGTAAAACTTGCCCATCCATTCCACAAAGTGGAGACGGGCTGCGTGAATTGATGGTGAAAGGAGTCCGAGCGCAATCGCAAACAGTTGGACACCAATCCAGAGAAGGAAGAACAACGGTACGATGAGGTAATCCCCAGCGGCGATGGCGTCGGTCATGGATTTGAAGCCCATGTTGTTGCCAATTTCTGCGATTTTGACACCAGCGACGCCAACGGCCATTACTCGCAGATACGAGAGTGCGTTCGCCAAGAGCCCGAAGGTTTCGATCGGACCCATAATGACGCCACCAGCCCATCCGAATCCCTCGTACACGGCCAGAGCGACGATGAGAATCAAGACACCGGCGATAACAACAAACGCTGGAATTGTTCCTGCGATGACCTCGTGCTTGCCCTTCATGAATCCGTAGATGTGCAAGAAGCCGCCGATGAGAATCATCATCCAGCTGCCCTTCTCGAAGAAGGCTGCAACAATACCATGACCCTTTGCGACGTTGAAGAATCCAATGATGAAGCCAACCAGTAGATGGAGAGCCCCGAGGTAGACGGAAATGAGTACGTAATCGGTGAGTGCAGTAGAAGCACGGTGGAGTGGGACGTATGTGTGTGTGAGGCCGAGAGCCTTACCAATGTCGCTTTTCTTGAAACTGTACGTGAGATCATAGGTCCAATCGTACAGTGGAATGAGAGGCGATGCATCACCCATGATTTTCCCAGTTCCATCCCAGACGAAGCCAAATCCTTCAGCAAAGAGCAGGCCCCAAATGATGCACCAGATACCCATCCACATGAGAACCGTTGTTGCATTCTTGCCCATTGGTTCCTTGGCAAAGGACTTGGTCCGTAGCCAAAGAGCGAGGAGAACGATAACGAGGCCGTATCCGAAATCACCGAGGATGAGCCCGTACAGAATCGGTAGCGTCACCATGATGAGCGTTGTTGGGTCGAATGTCCCGTACTTTGGACGCCCGACTAGGTCGACAACCAATTCAAACGGTTCAGCAGGGCCGATGTTCTGGTAAGCGATTGGCGGTTCTGGGGAATGATGGTGGTCATCGTGGTCGCCATGGTGATGGTGATCGTCAACATGCTCTTCGATTTCGAGGTGAGAAACCATGTTCTTGAGTTTGGAGCGAGCCTGTTCTGTGTTCTTGGTAGGAACCCATGCATCCAGAGCAAACGCTTGGTTGGAAACGGCAAGCGACGTAGGCGATGTGAAGATGGCATCTTCTCGTTGGAGGTATTCTTCAACGATGACCAGTTCAGAGCCGTTCTTTTCAGCCCATGCATCGAGTTCTTTTTGGTTGGATTCCATTGATGCAGTTGCTTTTTCGATGCCACTTCGAGCTTCCGATGCACGCTTACCTGGCTTTCCTTCGCCCGATGGAAGTTGAATGGCCTTTGCATTGAGTTCTGCGAGAGCCATTTGAACCTCAGCGGCTTTGTCTGGCGCACATGCAACAGCAATGAGTCCAGCAGGAGCCATGTACTCAACATCGTTCTTGAGATCTGCAAAGACCTTCGAGGCCTTGGAGGAGTTGGCGGTTTCAGCAACGTAAACCTCGAGACCGGAGTAGCCGCTTAGAAGATCGAGTGAAATGTTGAGCGGAGCAAGCTTTTCGAAGATTCGTGCTTGTTCTTCAAGAGTAGCAATTTCGGCTTCCGCTTCACGAATGGATTCAATGTATCCAAGGGCCTTGTCCAATTCTGCCTCGAATTTCTCTGCAGTGGACTTTGCGGAAGATGCTGATACAGATCCTTTCGAGTTGAACACAGAAACGGCACTTCGGATGGCACGGACCTTGACAAGCATGGCACTGACCTTGTCAGCATCTTCGCTTTGGATAGCACGGCCTATTCCAATGCCCTCTTCGAATTGTGTGTAGTCTTCGATGTGAACACAGCCAAGATCGGAACAAGCACGTACGATGTCCGCCATTGCATCAACAGGTGCTGCAAGCGTCATTCGTGACATTCCGACGGTCGAGAACATGGTACCACTTCACTGATTGAGGAGTTTCTCGACGATGAGGGCGACAGCAGCGTCTTGCTTGGAGCTCGCATCGGATTCAACAGATGCAACGGCTTTTCCGCCTTCCTTTTGTACGGACTTGACGTTCTTCATTGCAGCCTCTTTGGCAGCATCGAGCGTCGACTGGACAGAACTTTGCGCATCGGTGGTTGCTTGTGCAACAATTTCGGCAGCATCTCTTCGGGCATCACTGACGATTCGGCTCGATTCGGATTGAGCATCAGCAAGTGTCTTTTCAGCCGCTTGCTCGGCTTCTTTGATGCTCTGGAGGACTTTTTCCATACCCATGACAACCACTATGAATTTGCGACTGGGAGGGGGTTTATGAGGCTAATGGAGTCTTTCGTTCAAACAATCAATGCGCACTATTGCGGTTTTCGCCCTCGGAACCTGCTTGACATCATGAACGGATACAGAAGTCGTCCAGACACATCCTGAAATCCGACTTCTTTCATCATGTTCCTGTAGTACTTGTTGGTACCATAATGTGTGTAGGAACGAGCCAGTCCCTTCCACGGATGATCCTTGGTCTTCGTGACCCATCGAGCCATCCATTGGACCACTGTGCTCATCCAAATTCGCCCCGTTAGTCCATGCAGATAGTTTGCTTTTCCAGCATCACACATGACCAGTTGTCCACCAGGCTTGAGGACGCGGTAGATTTCTTCAAGGCCTTTTTTCTTGTCCTGGAAGTCACGAAATGAAAACAGGCAAAAGACCATGTCAAACGAATTGTCTTCCAGAGGAATGTCCTCTGCGAGTGCTTGTACATAGGCCGCAGGTGCTTCACCACGTGAAGCACGAGCG
>JBMYJV010000155.1:0-3216 GCA_049594755.1 Candidatus Poseidoniaceae archaeon | reverse complement strand
ACAGGTACTTTGACACCTTCCTCAACATCCGGTAGCCACAAAGCAACGTGCATTTTGGCCTCATCAGGATAGCCTACATCCTGCTCGGAAGCTGGAAGTTCAACGGAAATGAAGTGCTCCGTATACGGCAAAACGTCGTAGGTCCCATTCTCTGGAAGCTGTGCCCGCATCGTATCCATTGGTAGGTCCATCATATGCCGCTCATGGAGTGGAACATCCCACCAGTCGTAGGTATTCTCCACTTCATTTTCGTTGGTGAGTGCTTCACCAAACGACATTGAAAGGAACAAGAAGATGACACAGAACGCAATGGTTGCTGAGAGCGAGATGTTCAATTGTGTTTTACTTCGCTCTGAGGAAGAATCGAAGATTTCCGCTTCGAGAATCTCCTCAGACATGATCTGCCCACTCGTCGGACATAGAAGAGGATGGCGATTCCAAGGCGACTATGTTGAGGCAGACAGTACTTGGATTCCTTCTTGCACAAGGTATGTTGAAGTCCTGTTACTTGTAATTTAGATGGCGTTGTTTAGAGCCCACAACGCTCAAAGAGGTTGGTGCCAAGGCCGAGGTATGAGCACTCGTCGTCTTTTCGCTGCGGTGCGGGACCTCGACCCGCCCGGGGGTGGTGCAGAGCGCTCTTTGGCGGCACTGCTCAATGGTATTGCTGAGTCAGGACCCACGCTCGAGACTGCACCAACATTTGTACCAATGTTGCCTTCTGAGGCCGCTGCAACCCATCCTGCATGGGCGGTGAGTGCATTTGCCAGTCACGATCGAGGCAATCCTATCGGTTTACTTGACCCCAAGGTGAAGCTTGAGACCACAGAACTGTCAATCGAAGGATTTTGGTCGAAGGTCGCATGGGTCCTGCGAGAGCGTAAAGGCGAACTCAGACGCAGAAGGTGGGCCCTTGACCGACACATTGCGAAGCGAAGTTCCCAATTCGCCGCACAAGTTGGTTCATGGTTGGACAAACAGGATTTGGAAGGCGGCATTGGCTTGACCCAACTCGATTGGGCACCGGGGGCTGCAGAAGCGTTTGCTTCCCGTGGAATACCATATGTCATGTTCGTTCGAGACGACAAGCCTTTCTTGCTCGAGGAACGCTTCCGCCCCGTATTGGAGGGTGCAGCCCTCGTGTGTGCAGCTGGCGAAGGTTTACTCGCTGATATTGAATCACGTTTCTCCATTCAGAAAGGTCATAACGTGCCGTTGCCGATTGATTTTAGTCGACGCTTTGGGAGCATGGATGAGGTTAACGCTTTGCGCTTGGCTGAGCAAGGGAAGCGACCTGTTGGTTCTCCACCAACCATTGGGATTATGGGAGTGGTCCCTGAAAAGGGGTTTCGAATGTATCAACGCATCCTACCAAGGTTGCTTGAACAATGGCCAGAGGCAGAAGTTCTGATCGCAGGAGACAATACATATTCGCAAGCGCTCGCTCATCACCCAAACGTACGGGCTCTTGGCTACATTGATGCAGGAGCGTTCTTCTCAAAGATCGATATCCATCTTATTCTGTTCGAGGGGACAGGAACATGGGGACGGGTCATAGGGGAAGCAGGCTTGTTCGGTGTACCAACAGTTACTTCCGACGTTGGCTCACAAAAGGAGGCCTTGGGAGAGGGAGGCATCCTGGTGGACGATGGGCATGACACGGATGCAGTCATCGATGCCTTGAAGGCGGTTTATGACGATCGAGAGCGCTACGGTACATTGGCGCGCAGTCATACTCAGATGGTCGATCATCGACGCTCTGTTGCGGCTTTCCGTAGCGGCCTTGAAGACTTGTTTAGTGAGCTTTAGCAGCCTACAGTCATTTCTTGAATTTGCCCTTTATTCCCCAATAGAGTCGTTTTGCAGAATTTGTGATTTTTCTCCGTATCGGAATATGTTCTTTTTGGAACAGATAGGTCGGTGTTCCAGCATGGTTCACATGATCTGTCGTATACCCAAATTTGGAAACTGCATCATAGAACAAGTTGAATTCCTTTTTGGTAGCAAGTTCGGCAAAAATCACGGGCGATTGGTTCTCAAGTATGTGCTTCGCGCCCTGAATGATTTGGAGCTCAGTACCCTCAACATCCATTTTGATCAAAGCGATGTTATCGACACCCCGCATGACGTGGTCTAGCGTGTCTACCTCGCGCTGTGAACCTTCAACGTTGACGATCTTTGTCATACCTGCATTGAGATGATTTGTATCGGAGAGGTCGACGAATCCCTTGTTGTCAAGAATACCAATGTCGCTAAGGTGGTAACTATCCTCTGAGCAATTGAGTTCCATGTTCTTCTTCAAAATAGCGAAAATGGATTCATCTATTTCAAAACTGTAAACTTTCGTTGAGTTGCAAAAGCGATTAAAGTAAATTGAATGGTTGCCTATGTTGGCCCCGATGTCAACGTACACTCCTTCCAGATTCAATGAGCGAGCCTTTTCCAATAACTTTTCTTCGTAAAACGTTTGCTCGGTAACGATTCGATCAAAGATTGAATCGTCGATGTGGTAACCTTCCATGGTGATTCGTTGGTTGGAATACATAAATTCCGTCATCACCTGATTCTGACCCATAGAAGGCCCACCAACTCGGCGGCTTTAATTCTCTTTCAATGGATATTCAGATGAGAAAACGTCTGCATAGACATCCATCAACTGATTACGAATTGCACTTTTCGTATACCTCGCTTCAACCCCATCGCGCATGAGTTTCGTGTCCCACTCCATGTTGATCATGCTGCGCATCGCCTCTGCCAAGCCATCGACATCGTCGACGTCGACGAGTAGACCATCCTCCTTCCGGACGATATCGTTTGGCCCACCACACCGGGTGGCGACAATGGGTCGACCTGTCGAGAGTGCTTCAATCAAAACGATTCCAAATGTTTCGTATCGGCTTGGGTGAACAAAGGCATCGATTCCTTGAAAGAATTCACACGCTTTTTCTCTCGGTACTGTGCCAACAAACTCGACTCTGTCGTCCATTCCATATGCAGAGGCTAACTCTTGCAACTGTTTCCGAAGCGGGCCGTCACCAGCCAAAAGAAGCCTTGCGTTCTTGACTTCTTTGAACGCTTGCAGCAGTGTTCTGTGACCTTTGTCAGGAACCATGTTTGCCATGTATCCGAATGTGAATGTACTGTTCTCGGGTAGAGGTGTATAAGGGAACTTTTCTACATCGATCATGTTTGGAACTGTGGTGAAGTTTGATGCCT
>JBMYJV010000154.1:0-3235 GCA_049594755.1 Candidatus Poseidoniaceae archaeon | reverse complement strand
AGCACTTCTCATGGTTGGCGATATTACCGATCCGCTCACGCAGGAGCGAATTGTCAAAGAACTCGAAGATCGTCAAGTCAACTCGGTTATCTCTGATATCTCTCCACATATCACTGGGAAATGGGACGTTGACCAAGCGGTTGCCATGACACTGGTTGCGAAAGTGTTTGATTTCGCTCTTCCATTGCTCTGCAGTGGTGGTTGGTTTGTGACGAAGTTGTTTCAAGGCGTAGGCGTAGAGGAGCTGATTGAAGCCGTTAAACCTCACTTCTCCTACGTGCGTCGCTTTTCCCCTGAAGCCTCGAGAAATTCATCCTCAGAAGTGTATCTTGTTTGCCGCAATCACACGCCTTGGAATGCAACCTCTACGTCTGTTCTTGAACGCTACGAGCAGGCTGTCGATCGAATCCTTGGTGGTGATGATGTCGTCGATGACGTTGTCGCAACGAAGACCAAGTTCACGGTGCGACGAAAGAAATCTGAGTAAACTGTCATAACGGTTGATGGTCATGTTTGGGCCATGAGCATGACATGCATTCACGATCTCAAACCAAATCGAGTTGTACCAACGGTGGAAGGTGTTGTTGCCCGTTCCTATCCATTGTCGATGCAATTTGCAAAGAATAGGTGGATCGCATTCAGAGAAATTGTGCTCGAGGACGACAGTGGATGGGTTGCTGTGAAGGTTTGGGGCCCTTCCGCTCTTGATGTGATTCGGGGACAGACCATTCGGTTGAAGAACGCCTATTGTTTCACAAAAAATGAGCGCCTCTATCTCACCTTGAGCATCCACTCACGCCTCAAGATATGCACGCAAGCATAAAGAAGGGGAGGTCGTGGGCCAATTACCAACTGAGGCACTACTATGACAGAGCGAGCAAAAAATTGCACATCGTCCGGCGTACCACTAACCGAAACAGGTTCGACTGCGTTCCCTTGCCCAAATTGCGGCAATTCAATCGGTCGCAGCCCACGATGCCGTGACCAAGGTGTCTCCTACACCTGCTCTGAGTGTGGATTTGTTGGTCCCTGAGGTGAGAATATGGGCATGGTAGCAATGACATACAAAGTAAATCCTGATGCAGATGCTGAAGAAGTTGACACCGACATGATTTCTTCAACAATCTCGACCTTTGGTGATGACAACTACGACGTTCAAAGCGTTGAAGTCAAGCCTCTCGCTTTTGGACTTAAATTCGTTCAAGTTCACGTCGTCATGAACGATGGTGAAGGACTTGCTGATGCTTTCGAAGAAAAGATGGCAGCAATTACTGGTGTTGGCGAAATCGAAGTTATTTCGATGGGCCTTCTCTGATTCTACTCGATCATAGTTGGTTGAGTGGTGTTCGCATAAACTCGCGAAGCAAGATCGTTGCATACGATCCGCTTGATAGTGTGAATCGGAATTTCAAACAAGCTCCATCAGGATGCCAACGGCTTCCTTCAAGTGGGCCTTGATTCCATTGTTCTCCTAGTGTGTCGCTTGACGCCTTCGGTGCTGCTTCAACAGTGAACTCTTCGAAGGATGTTGTCAGGGAGCGTCGTGTTCCCGTCGTTGTCAGTCTTGGAATGTTTTCTATTTCCCAATTCAGCTCAGCAAGGCCCATCTCAGAGAGAATCGATTGTTCAAGTTCACCTGGCTTTCCTTCACATGTACGAATGTCACGACCCGGCAGTGGGCCTGTGACAGACAAGCGGCCAAGTTGACAATTTCGTCCAATGCGTGGAACGGTTCGTTCTTCGACCAACACACAATTGTTGGCTGAGAGCTGGCCTTTCTCGTCAAGACGTCCAACCAAATCGCCTGCTTCGGGGACTGTGATACTTATCCCTTGTTCGAGTCGCTTTCGCAGTGTTCGGTTGAAGACAACCGATTGTAGTGCGTGGATGGTCATCAATTGGAGGTTGTTTGGCAGCTTACGGAAGGCCCCAATGTGATCCTCAGGATTGTTGAGGAGATGCTCAGTCATCCGACGCTCATATCCCAACCAATCCGGAGCTAAATCGAGTCCTTCTTGTGTAATTCCGTTCGTTCGAATGTGTTCACGGAAGGCTGCAACATCGGGTGACTCATGGTCGCCCTCCTTGCTGATGTAGGTTTGAACGGCTTCTTCCCATTGATGTTGGACAACGGAGCGACCGACCTCTGCCGTAACCGCTCTACCACTTCCGAACCGTTGTGGACCGATCCAGTTTGGAAATCGACCTGCTCCAAGTTTTTCTTCCATTTTGGTTTTGAGTTCCTCAACTTCAGTGAGGGCTTCCTCCTCTGTCATTGGCGTTCCATCTGGATGAGCACAGCCTCTTACAACGATGGTGAAGCGATTGCCGCGATGGTTTCCGAACCCGATCTTTTGGTGCGTTCTTCCCAATACTTCGATGACGACATCGGGAATTTCAATTTCTGCGACCTTGAATTGAGGTGCATCGATCACAAAGATTTGGGACGTAACTGCCCGCTTGTCCTTGGTCCCAGCAAAGAAGATACGGTTGCGAGAAATTCCAAGTTTCTTGGCAAGGTTGTTGCAGAAACGGTTGGTTTCCCAGTTCGTCAACGTGATTTTGGCGACCGTAAAGCGACCTTTTGGATTAAGGGTAATGGTTGTGGCAATTTCATCGACCCGGAAGTCAGCAACTCGTGACTTGAGGACACCGCCGATACCGTTACCATCTGCAGCATAGCCGATGAGACCGATGGCCTCTGCCAGCGAATCGTTGGGCTGCATAGCAGCCACCTCATAGTGTTAGACTGTCAAATTCGCTGGACAAGCTGCTGACGATTTCGTTGAGAACAGCATCTGGTTTTGCCTTTCCAGTGGTGCGAATGTAGAATTCTGGTGGATCCAAATCAGGGTGTCCAGGGAAGTAGTTGGCGTACTCGACGGACTTGTGGTTGTTCAAGCGGTCACGAAGGATTTGAAGAGCTGTGTGCGACTCTCCAGTGATTCGAAGTCGGAGTTCATTTTTCTCATGAATGAGGACCTTGACTGGCATGTTATCGTTCTGGCGACCAACCACCCCATATTGAACCTTGCCGTCCATGAGAAAGCAGGTTTTCACTTCGCGAACAACCATCTCACCCTGTCACTTAAACACCCTCTGCCCTTCGGATTGTGCATGGACACCTCGAACTATGAGGACCTGATGGCGGAATACGCCGGTCTGTTCAAGCGTCTGTCCGTTCCGATTCTTGTTGTGTCTGCGCTTCTAACCGTTGCACTGAGTGGTCACCTTT
>JBMYJV010000153.1:0-3331 GCA_049594755.1 Candidatus Poseidoniaceae archaeon | reverse complement strand
AAAGATGGCCATCGACAGTAGTGACATCATGAGGACTACGCCCGTTGCAAGAAGCATCTGGGCCTTGTCGTCTTTCTGACTGGGACGCATCAGGACGCACCTCCACGAGACCAGACATCGAGACTAATGGTCCAAACATCCGTATCGACCACGAGCAATTGATGCACCGTGACCGTTGCTCCATTCGGCGTTCCTACTTCACCATAAGGTGTTGCAGGCATGGCGTTCTGAGCAAGCCAGCAATTGGCTTCCTTTCCGATTGGGAGCATCTCTTGCAAGAGTGTGCAAGCATCATCGTAGGCATCCTCTTCCAACAATTCATGGAGACGGCTGTCTCCAATCAACTCTGGAGGCAAGGCCATGGAGGCTGTGATGGCATCTTCACCTGCAGATTCAAGCGATGCATCAATGGCAACCGAACGTGCATCAGGAACATTGACGCGAATGAGGAAGGTTGCTGACATGAAGAACAACCAGAACAGTGTCAACATCTCAAGGATGTGGACTTGAGCCTCCTCGTCCTTACGCACAGCATCATCCTCCCAAATTGAGAGGCGCAGGTACGAACGTTCCAACCGATGGATTCAGCCCTGGCGGAGCGGTAATTCCGATCAAATTTGGCGTGAATGCAATCAGGTTGAACACAACCAGCGCAACAAGAATCATCATCCCTGAATGTTTGAATCCTGCAGAAAATCTTCCCGTCGCCATCAGACCAGCCATGCATCCGTTACCGATGGCTTGCATGGTTACACCATAGTAGAAAATTGTCAAGAAAAACAGTGGATCGACGTTCCGGATCTTCATGTTTCCAATGTTTTGGCCTCCGCCGCCGTCATCGGACGAGTTCGAGTTGGCAATTGCAGGAATAAAGACCGTTGAAAGAACAACGATAACACCGAGGAAAACGAAGTATGAGGTCCAAATAACAGCAATGTAGGAACCAATCGCTCGTTTCCGTTCACCTTCAAGGAACTTGATTTCACGAGAGTCGTTGGCTGCTGTGACAAGAATATCGGAAATCTTACCACCAGCACGATCGGCTTCTGAAATCAACGAAATCGCACGTTTGACCAGAGGCGTTCCGACGCGTTCAGCGAATTGAAGAATGACATCACTGAACTTGATACCCCACGAAAGCTGGTCGCTCATCTTCTTGACTTCGTCATTCAGTGCACCATATTCGGACGTTGCCAGCGTTTGGACCGCCACCGTCATGGATAGACCACCCTTCCAGTATTCTGCAAGGTCGCGAAGGAAGTCAGGGAACTTTTCTTCAATCTCGTTCTTTCTGTTTTCGACACCTTCCCAGTAGAACGAAGCAGGCCAGAGGAAGAAGAAGAACATCAATCCAAAGAAATTCAAGAAGATGGTTGGATGGACGCTAAGCGGACCAAGGCTGTATTCAGGACCAATCCACAACGACTTGTTGTTCATGTTCGCAGGAACACCATCGAAGTACTCGATTTCCATGTTGAACGTGAATTGGCTGACAGGGACGGTTTCGGATTCGGATTTAACGATGAGTTCGTAACGACTACCAGCATCAATGGAGTTCAATTCGATGAGGCATTGATCGGAAGAAACACCAGTATTGCCTTGGTAGTAATCGAGCATTTCACCATACCGATCTCGGATAGCAACGGTGTAAATGATGGGTTCACTTGCCTCCGCCTCACACGTCATGGTCAGGGGTTGCAGAACAACTTCTCCGCCCGTTGCTTGCGGATCAACGCCAGGGACGTCGAAATTTTTCCCTCGGAACAGAATGTCTTCCCAAGGCTCATCGCTCCACGTCACAATATCCGGACTGTCCTGCAACAGGGAACATGATTGGTTCTGAGCGTAGGTCGGCTTTGAATTTCCATTGAATGCTTCGTTGTCACCAGTGATGATTCCACAAGCGACGTTGGTGAACATGGGCTCGCCATTGGAAGTTGGGATGAAGCCGGAGTTTGTTGCCCAAACGACGGCTGTCGTCATACCAAGAAGAATCGAGACGAACAAAATACCATACAACTTGGTCATGGTTGAGTCGTCTTTCGGCAGGTCGAGGTTGACGACAATCTTGTTCTTCTTTTTTCGAGCCAAGTATCGTCACCCCCTACATCTCTTGCTCCTTGCTCGACGTGTACACAAGAACAGCATAAGCAACGTGAATCATCGGTACGAATCCAAGGACGATACCGTACAGCATTCCTTCGGACATCTCTGCACCTGAACCGGATACCCAGAACATAATGACAAGCATGACAATCAGGAACAGCGGCATTGCGACAGCGACAACAATGTACGATTCTGCCAAGAGTGCAATGGATTCCAAGAATTGACCAAGACGGGTTCGGTTCTCACGCATGTAGTGTTCAGCACGGTTGAGGAAGTAGAGCTTCAATTGACCACCAGCCGTCAAGGTACCGACCATTCCTTGGAAGAACTCAGTGAGCCAAACCGAAGCAGCACGATCGACACTCAATTTCATTGCTGTAATCAAGTCATAACCGAGCAGTGTAACATCTCGATACACCATCGCAGCATCGTCTGCAACGTCACCGTAGATGTCTTTGTTCATGGCAAGGGAACGGAAAATCTTGGCAGGTGTTGCGTTCGCAGCGGACATCGCAGCTGTGTAGGATGCTGCATATGGAAGATATTTCTCAATCATATCGCCACGGCGCTTTGCTTCTCGTTCAGCACCGCTCTTGTTGTACTTCCAAGCAGCAAACGGAACGACAACGGCCCCTATGGCAACCAAAACCACTTTCAAAACTGGCGGGAAGACTTGCGTCTTGTAATCAGGACACCCATTTCCTGGTTTGGACTCATCAATTCGGTCGGGATACCAATACTCCCACTCGAAACAAGGTGCTTCAGAAGCAGGATCCTGTTGACTCTCCCACAAATCGATGACACCGATTTCTGGAATGAAGAACAGAGCAACGAAGCCAATACCGAGTGCAGTGATGACGATTGTGGTGACAAACACTGTGGCCATGTAAACCTCAGGCATCATCGGCATGGATGCTTTAACGAGATTGTCTGAGAGTTCCTTGTCAGCTCTGGCACGCTTCTTGAACACACCACCGAGGAGGCGGTGACAGATGCGTTGCCAAGCGGTTAGATCCATGGATTCACCTCAACGTAGACCATCAACACGGGCAAGAACTTCATTCGGACGGACGTAGTATTCCGTAACGATTTGCGACACTTGGTCAGCCTTTCGAATATCGTTGAGAACGAGCCACTCGAGAATTCGCTTACGGGTTCTCAATTCACGACGCATCTCGTCTTGCGAGAAGTTGATTTTGACCATGATTTTCTCAAGAACGTAGGA
>JBMYJV010000152.1:0-3359 GCA_049594755.1 Candidatus Poseidoniaceae archaeon | reverse complement strand
ATCGATGAAGACGAACGCGAATCCTTTCGGTTTGCCTCCTTTGTCGGTTGCAATGGCGATTTCTGTGATGGTGGCCTTGTCGCCAAAGAATGCTGTGATGGCTTTCTCATCTGCATCGAATGGAAGGTTGCCAACGTAGAGTTTCAATCCCTTTGCTGGTCCTTTCGAACGCTTCTCCTTGTTGTCTGCATCACGAACACCGATTCGACGTCCATGGAGGCGATGACCATCAAGTTCCTTGATGGCGGCATCCGCATGCGCCTTCTCCTCGTAAGTGACAAATCCGAACCCACGGGAGGCGCCAGAATCATCGGTCATGACGATGCAATCGGTCATATCGCCATGCTTTCCAAAGAGTTCTCGGAGCTTTTCAGTGTCAACCTCACGAGGTAGGCCTCCGACAAAGAGACGGCAGCCAGGAGCAGCCTTTCGTCCACGTCCTCCACCTTGCCCTTGGCCTTCGAATCGGAAGTAGGTACGTTCACGTCCATCTTCTCGGACGTCTGCAGCAATGTAGGTTGCACGACCAGACGATCCTTTTGCAAAGAGTTGTTCTGCCTCTTTGCCCCAACGCTTTCCGGAAAGGTTCAGGGCTGAGGCCCCTTGATCAAGTTCAGCCCAGCCAGCACCGAAGTTGTCTGCAAGTGCACGATAACCTTCGTATGCACAACTTGGACAAGCAACGTTCCAGTCTCCATTGACATGGGCTTGCAGTGTATCACCACATGACGGACAAATGGCATGGAGTACGCCGCAATCGTCGCGCTCACGGAAGTCGAGTCGAACCACTGGTTCAACTTCGGTCACAACCGCTCGTGCAACATCACGTCGACGGACGGCATCAGCAACGGTGTGAAGGAATCGATCGACAATTCGTGTCACGTGAAAGTGGCCTTGGAGTTGATCGGGCAATACATCGCCCTGCTTTCCTTCAACGACAAGGATTCGAGCTTCTCCTCCTTTTTCTTGCAGTTTTTCGAATTGGCAAAGCACCGTATCTCCGATTTCGATGTTGACGATGGATTTTGATGCGTCAACGATGATGTGGCCATCATCGATTCGCATGTAACCTGTCGTTGTTGCAACGATTCGGTTGTCAACTGTCGTCGTTCCTTCGCCGGCTTGATGTTCGCCAACGGTTCCAATCTCTGTTCCTGGGGTGACGAGGCTCGTCGTCATAATTTCAACTCGCTGCACAAGCAACCGACGTAGCGGTAACGTGTGCTGATTGGATGCGAGCGCTGCTCCCTTTTCAACCCCTCACATGGGTTTGCATCAATTCTTCTTCTCAAGACGATAGCATCGAATACGAGTGGAAAACTTGTTTTTTGTGTGATGTGCATAGGCTGCTGGTAGTCGGAAATCATCCTGATAGATTGAATGAAGCTCATACCCGTTTTCGTAGGCGAGTGGCAACAAATGCTCAGCATTGATGCTGTGAATGAAGTGAATGAGAGGAATCTTCATTGAAAATAGGGTCTCGAAAAACACCCTATCCGCCCCCATGGTTTGAACGCCCCATGGCGGATTCATGATCGCCATATCAACAGGTTTGTCGAGTTCGATAGGATGTCCATTGACTCGACTGTTGATGATGGTACAGATAGGCTCGCCTTCAACCTCTCGAACATTGTGTTGAAGAACGTCTACTGTGGGTGAGTCACACTCGACCATGGTGACATGTTTTGCCCCGAGAAAAGCAGCACCGATTCCAAGAACACCGTTACCGGCTCCCAAATCAAGAATGTGTTTGCCTGCGAATCCGTCGCCAAGGTCGATTTTGGTGAGCCAAGCAGCTGCGAGGTTTCCTTCCGTTGGATACTGCTCAAGTTCAACGGATTGGCATGGATGAGGCTCAAGCGATGAGAGTCGCATCGCTAGATGCCGTTGACGCATGCATTCACCAACGGCGTTGCTGTCCAAATTGCTGGTTGAATTGCTGCTGTTGTTGCATTTGCGCATTGAATTGGGCTTGTTGCATGGCCTGTTGGTTGCTCATCATGAGCGCAATTTGACGAATCTGCTCAGCCTCCATACGAAGGCGCTGAATCAGTTGTTCACCGGGTTGCTGGTGTCCACAAAACCGGCAGAATCGCATTCCATCGTTCAAAGATTGTCCGCAGTTTACACAGAATGCCATGATCTCACCTATTCTTGACTGCACACCTTGTGCTTTCAACCTTTCACTGGACAGATGTTAATTCCATGAAGACGGGCCAGGTTTCGAATCCTACAGCCGCTGCTCGCTCGTTGATCGATTCCCACCGCGGGTCATCGACCATGTCGCTCGGTTCGACACCGTTGGCCATAAGTTCCGTGACGAGAGCCCTGAACTCAATCTCGATCTCTGTTTGCGGCTCTTCGCCAGGTTCTGGGGCTGCTTGCTCAACATCGTTGGTGACGTCTGCCGTCGGCAAAGGAACGTTCGCTTCCTCCAATTCGTCACCCGCAGCTTGCATTTCTTCGAAGCCATCCGTTGTTGCTTTTGTAATTGCTTCAGTGACGGATTGTGGCCCATCAGGGGATTCCGTTTCAATCACAGGAAGTGGTACCGATTGTTGCTCGGGGATGGTAACGTCTGCTACTTCGACTGTGCTGGTTTCAACAGATTGCATTGGTTCTGGAGCAGGTGCAGCCGGTTCTCCTGCAATGACAGGTTCTGGTGTTGCAGGTTCTGCAGCACGTCCCACACCGAGAATTTCTGCCTGTTGTCGAGCCAATTCTGCCGCTTGCCTGCGAGGAAGACTCACAAAACACTTGTTTGGGATTGACGTCGGAGGAAACGGAAGATAATACCGCTCAATCGCTGGAAGGCTTGGGTGACGAAAACAAATCATGGTGATGTTCTCGAATGCTCGTTGGGCAGGAACGTCCACTGAGAATGGTACCGGTTGAATTGAGATTGAACCACGAACCCACTTTTCATTGGTGATCATATGTTGCATCCACGGTCCTAAGTCCGTTGTTGCGAGATCAAGGAATTCAAATGAAGCGTCTCGTGGATTCAAGCCTTGTTCTTCCAACAAACGAGCCTCTGCACGAGGACGGTGAAACACACCAATCACTGGCTGGCCATGCTCGACCATATCACCGTGCATTTCGAGTATTTTACGTTCTTTTCTTGGACAGATAAGCATGACTTGCATACGCAATGCTTCAGCATCGAATATGTCGTGCCAACGCTCTTCAGCCTCAGAAAGGAGCCCATCGATGGTTGTTCCCGGAATCATTGCTGTTATTCCCATGCGCTCACGTCTACGATGATGCAGGGGTGGGATTTAGGTCTACTGCTCAAAATATTTCTTTGAGTAGGCTAATTCTGCGAGGAGAACGACACCCCCCGCTGCACCACGGATGGT
>JBMYJV010000151.1:0-3373 GCA_049594755.1 Candidatus Poseidoniaceae archaeon | reverse complement strand
GCGCACACGGTATGGTCGCCGGTGGCGATGGACGTGACCGGAAGGTTCCCTGGCATGGGTTGGGTAAACTGAATGCCTAGAATGGCGAGGTTGTTGGTCGAGAAGTTCCCAATGCCCCGCTCTCCGTTGCTGTTACTTCCCCAACAAGCAACTGAACCGTTGTCATAGAGCGAACAATGCCCACGGACATGGCCTTCGATGGCCGAGATGTTTCCGGAGGGAATGTTCGGTTGGACGGCGTAGTTGTAGGTGGTTCCTCCACCTGAGACGCCGAGTGCTTCGTAGCTGTTGTATCCCCAACACCACACATCACCGTCATCAAGTAACGCACATGCAGAATTCTCGCTCAGCGACATGTCCACAACGATGGCGCCCTGCGGAAGGTACTCCACATAGGCGAAGGTGCCCGTCGCAGAACCGTTGTACCCCAACCTGTTGTATGTGTTGCCTCCAACGCACATCATCGACCCGTTGTCGAGGATCACGCACGTGGAATGGTGGTCGGCTTGTATGGATACGGGAGTACGTCCTGCAGGGAGCGGGAGGTGTTTGGGGGTGCTCACCGAGGATCCTGTCGAGAAGGCAGAACCAAGTCCCCAGCAATACACCGATCCGTTGTCAAGGATGGCACAACTGTGGTCGGCCGCATAGGCTGGAATGGAAGCAACAGAACTGCCTGCAGGGAGGTTCACGGGAACGGGTGTTGAGCTGGACGTCGTCGTGCCGTCACCCAACTGCCCGTATTGGTTGTCGCCCCAACACGCCATCGAGCCGTCGCCGAGCACGGCGCAGGAATGGAAGTCGCCCCCAAGCATGGTTGAATAGTTGCGGTTGTAGGGTGCATCGTACCCTCCATCGCCGGCCTTTGCGCCCGTTGGAATACCAAAGGTGATCGGTTCAATCGGTGCTCCAACGGTGGCATCGAGGTCAGCAACGCTGGGTGTTAGTGGTAGGTAATCTGTCATCAGCCAGAAGGTTGCACCGTAGGTTTGCCCGCTGATGGTCGCTGTCAGGGTGTAACTGGTTTGAGACGTGATGGTCGTCGGCGTTCCGCTCACCGTACAGTTGCCTTGGTTGAGCGATAGCCCTGCCGGAAGGGAGGGGGAAATGCTGCAGGAAGCCCCAACAACAGCGTCAAAAGATGCGACGCTGAGTTCTTCTGGAGAATAAGCATACATTTTGTCGTCAGCCGTATTCTGATAAACAAACACATCGTCCATAAAAGCCCAATACTGGCCACCATATCCCCTCAAAATACTGCTCGTCTCATTTGTTGAGATGTCGTACATGAGGAGTTCATCATAGCCACTGGTGGCGTCGTAATAATAGAAAAGTTGGTCTCGAGTAAATCCATGGAACCAGGATGCTCTGCGCCCGTAGTTGTATCCATTGTCAATCGAATAGGTGGCGTTCTCTTGGGTGTCATGGACCCAAATTCGATAGTTGTTGTTGACGTCCTGCCACCCTGTTAATCCAATGAAATATAACTTCCCGTCACGTACCAGGATATCTGGGCCTTCGTTGCTGATGAGACCGTCCACCCCATTATTCGTATTGATATTTTTCACCATCCATGTCGCGTTCGAAGAAAGATTGTAGGCGTACAACTCCCTGTCTACGCCTGCTGAAAAGTACACCACATCGTCGACGACGACGGCTTCGTTGAGGTTGCCGCTGATTGAAGAATTGACTTGGTATGACGTGTTGGATGTGATGTTGTACGCCCACAGGCCACTGTAATGAAACGCGATGATGTCATCTGAAACCATCGTGACGTGAGTTTTAAACCCGTAATTCGAAGAGGATGTCGATCCGCCAGTAACATCGTGTAACATACGAGTCTGATTCGTAGCGATGGTGTGTTTGTAAAGTTCCCAGCGGTACGTGCCAAATTCCTTTGCCGTGAAATACACCGTGCCGTTGTGATGGATGAGGTTTTTCAAATTTGTAAGTGAAGTCGAGGGGCTTGTAGAATTCGACAAAAACTCGAGTTCAAGAGAGGTTCCATTGAATCGATACAGCCCCTCTCCTGGCCCATTAGTGTCCTCACCGTAGAGATAGAGATCGTCGCCGACCCTCAGCGGAGATGGATTGAAAGTGTTCGAATTCAAAGTGAAGGATGGTAATTCAAAACCTGCACCACCAACTCTCCACGCCGTTCCGTTCGAGGTGTTGTATGCCCACAACTGGTCCGGTGATGCATGAACATAGCTGTCGAATAAGAGGACGTCGTCAATGACGTACAAGAACTCATAGAATCCACCAGAGTGCGTGAGTTCTTTCCACGTCGTTCCGTTGCTCAAATTATGCATGTACAAATCGTTGTTGTCGTTGAAAATGATGACATCGTCATCAAACACCACTTCATGGCCATCCAACTGAGATATTCTGTTGCCAAAACCCCAAGAAGAGTATGCCTCCGTGATGTTCCAATACGAATCGTTGCCTTCTATGGTTGAGGCGTCTTCCCCCTCAACGTACCCGAAGGTAATGGGGTCCATGGCTGCGTTCAGTGCAAGCGCTTCGCCTTCTGTGGATTGAGCAAGCGAATAGTTGGACGAACCTTGGCCGCCCGTTTCGAGCACCGTTTCAGCGTCGTCCAACGATTCTTCACCATTGATCCAAGGATTGAGGTTTTCGAGATACCCGACTTGCGTCATCAGTATCATCAGTGTTACCAACAACAGGGATTTGTTTGTGTTTGCATAGCGTGCGCTGGCCATGCATCAAAGATTGACTCATCTATGTTATTGATTTATCCTATAAGAATAGGGTCGGAATGCGTTTTGAATGGGACGAATTTTATCCGGTTGAATCTATTTTTTGTTGACGACGCATTCGCTTCTTCTCTTGGACCGATTCAAACATGGCCATGGCCATGCCTAAATCGTGTTGCTGCTTGCGTTCGCGTAGATCCAATTCCTTGCTTCGTAGGATGTCAAGAACTTCGGCTTTGGCCATGGCTTTGTTGCGAGCGAGTTCGGCTTCATGGGCTTGGTTGCGATGCTTGTTGGCCCACTCTGCTTCTGCAATGGAGCCTTCCGCCTTGATTTGAGCGATACGTGGCTCGGCCTTGGCTCGTTCAGTGGCTGCTTTTCCAGCCATTTGTGAACGGGCCGTGTAATCGGCTCGACGTTGTTGGGTAGCGAGTTGTGCATCGAAGTGAATCTGCTCTCGTTCTGCTTGAATGGATGCATGTTCAGCCATGTTGTTGACGTGTTCACGTTCAGCTTCAAGGCGAACCTTGTCCGATTGCTTCCAGGTGATGAAGGTATGATCGATGCTCATTCCGAACGATTCCACCGTACGTCGGAGTGCGAGTGAAAGGCCGATGTTGGCATCCTCGTTGGCTGCTTCTTGAACGAGTTCATCA
>JBMYJV010000150.1:0-3402 GCA_049594755.1 Candidatus Poseidoniaceae archaeon | reverse complement strand
CATGATCGTTGGGGTGGACAGGGGTTTTGCTTCCGAGAACACCTCCTGCGTATTCGATGGCTCGGTTAGCGATGACTTCGTTCGTATTCATGTTGGTCTGTGTCCCAGATCCCGTTTGCCAAATTCGGAGTGGGAAATGGGCATCAAGGTCTCCTTGCATGACTTCCTCGCCTGCATCAACAATCCAGTCAGCGATTTCCCGGTCGAGGATGCCAAGGTCTCGATTTGTTCGTGCTGCTGCAACCTTGAGGATTCCAAAAGCACGAATCAATGGACGAGGCATAACATCTTCCCCAATGTCGAAATTGACCAACGAACGTGCAGTTTGACAGCCATAGTAGGTGTCACCAGGGACCTTCATTTCGCCCATCGTATCGGTTTCGATTCGAAATTCTTGATCTGACTGAGGCGAACGTGGTCGTGGTTCTCGTGCCCGTTCGTGGTAGGTGCCCTTGTCGTTCAGCCGATTCCTAATGGCTTGAACAATCCACTGACTGCGCCCGTTTGACTTGCCTCCACCGGTCCAGCGGTCGAGTTCTTGTGCGACATCTTCAGGTATGCTGACTGAGACGATTCGGCGGTCTCCAACGTTGTGTTTTCCCATGATTAATAACCGGAAACGGCCGTTATTAAATCAACGCTCTTGGAGGTTTAGGGCAGGAATTGAACTGATAAACCCCCTCCACTTGGAAAGAACATGGAAGAACGTTCCAACTTTTTGCCAAACCTGACGACCGGATACGGAGCCATGCTTGTCTTGTGGGGGATTTCAGTATCCATCCTCTCAGAATCAGATTCGATTACATCGTATTTCCCGTCGATGCTCGGCGTACCGATTCTTCTCTCGGGTATTCTTGCAACACGTAACCCGGAGGCTCGTAAATTCTGGATGCACATCGCAGTATCCTTCGGTTTGTTGTGTGCATTGGGTGGTACCCGATTCTTCATGGTCATGTCCGATGGCTTGGATTATGCATCATCATCGATGCTGATGCTGCTCGTAACAGGTTCTGCGTACACGTTCTTGTGCGTACGCTCCTTCATTGAAGCTCGGAAATCCGGTGCCCTTGCAGCAACGGAATAATCAGAATTTACGTCGACCTTTCACCGTCGGTGCGGAGGTGTTGGTGACGTCGAAGTCGTTGTCGTCCTCTTCATCAACCTTGACAGAAACGTCAATTTGGACTTCTCGGGAAGTGCCTTGCTTAGATTCCATCTTATCGATGGTTTTCATCAGCATAGCGAATTCCAACTCGAGATCTTCGAGTGCATCACTCAACTTCTCGATTTGACCTGCGAGACGTTGTGCGATTTTTCGAGCCTTGGACAAGGTTCGGTCGTTTCCCATGGTAAGTCGTCTCATCGATTGATTATCAATCCATCGAATCCAAATCAACATCGTTTGGACCGATGCCAATCGTGATTTCTCCATCGTTCCATACGCCCCGATACATGAGCATGGTCTGGAATGGTGTTGCAACATCTCCGTCCTTTGTCACGGCGATAACACCTCCGCGTCCACCGATTGGCTCGACTGCATTGAGAACATCTCGACACGCTTCATCAAGACTCAGTCCAGTCGCATACTTGGTCGCAAGACGGTGCGCTGCGCATGTTCGAATGAAGGCTTCACCAACACCTGTGCACGAAACGGCGATGTTCGAGTCAGCCCATGTTCCTGCGCCGATGATGGGCGTATCACCGATGCGTCCTTTCGGTTTGCCCGTCATACCACCAGTTGACGTTGCAGCTGCCACGTTTCCGTTCTTATCGAGTGCAACTGCTCCAACCGTCCCCATGCCTTCCAGATCGTGATCGAGAACTGAGTCGTCTTCATCGGTTGCGCCAGGGCGAGCATTTTGTTCCTTCCACAGGTTCCATTGTTTCTGTCTGAGTTCGGTGATAAGCCAGTCGGGTTCGACTTTTTCTACTCCGTTCTGGATTGCAAATTCGTCAGCAGCTTCACTGTTGAGCATTACCGGCCAACCTTGTTTGAGAATGCAGTTTGCGGCGCGAATGGGATGACGAATTTGTCGTACATTCACAACGGAACCTGCAGCACAGTCTGAACCGTTCATGATGGAGGCGTCCATGGTAACGGTTCCATCTTCATCCAAGACTGAGCCGATTCCAGCATTGAACAAAGGTTCGTTCTCCATCAATTCGACAGCTTGCGTAACGGCTTCCAGTGCGTCGATTGTACCTGATGCAAGAGCATTGCCAATGGATTCTAAGACATGACGCATGCATTGAATTCGTTCAGGATCGAGCGAGGTTAGTCCTCGCCATTCACCATCGCCGCCGGCCCCACCATGAATGGCGAGAACGGGCATTGTCCTCACTCTACAACGGAGCAGCGAATGATTTGCTGAGGTTGTGCCGGGCGGTCGCCAGGGAGTTTCTGGCAGCGCTCAATCGACTGGACAACGTCCATGCCTTCTGAGACCTGTCCGAAGACAGCATGGTTTCCGTTGAGCCAAGGTGTTGCAACCGTGGTTAGGAAGAATTGGGACCCACCAGTGTTTCGTCCAGCATTGGCCATGGAGAGAACACCTGGCTTGTCGTGCTTGAGTCCGAGAGCGGATGGCTCACAAGGAATCTTCCAGCCAGGTCCGCCGGTTCCAGCTCGTCGAGACATTGGATCTTTGGAGTGTGGGCAGCCACCTTGAATCATGAAATCCTCGATAACGCGGTGGAAGTGAAGTCCGTCGTAGAACCCGTCTTCGACGAGTTTGACGAAATTGGCCACAGTATCTGGGGCACTTCCGTGAAAGAGTTCGATGGTGATGTTTCCTGCTGATGTCTCCATAAGTACGTGCATGAATCGACCAGCCGTGCCTACCTCAAGAGCATTTGCTTGTCACATTCTTTCATAATTCGTGATAAAAATCGTCCGATTCTAGTTAGATTCCGGTGGACAAAATGTATCAGAATCGTAACCACACCTTCATGAATGGAAGTCCAATGATCTGACCATGACCGACCCAAGGGACATTGAAATCGAAACCATTGATGGAAACAAAACAACATTACGTGAACTCGGTGGGAGCACCTATCTTATCGTCAATGTTGCAAGTGCATGTGGCTTTACTCGACAGTATGAGGGTATGCAAGCATTGTATGAAGCAAAGCAGTCTGAAGGCTTGGTCGTTGTTGGTTTTCCATGCAATCAGTTTGGCGCACAAGAGCCAGGAACACACGAGGAAATCGCATCGTTTTGTGAAACACAGTTCGGTGTGACCTTTCCCATGATGGCGAAGATTGAGGTCAATGGTGATAATCGCCATCCACTGTACGCTGAGTTGTGCAAGGTTCCAGATCATGAAGGCAAGGAAGCCATCAAGTGGAATTTCAACAAGTTCATCGTCCGTGAAGATGGCTCCGTTGAGCGCTTTTCCCACC
>JBMYJV010000149.1:0-3416 GCA_049594755.1 Candidatus Poseidoniaceae archaeon | reverse complement strand
GTTTCAAGATCTTGCAAGGGGTCTTTCTTTCCTTCAAACTGTGCAATCTGCATACGTATATTGACAAGTTTCTGAGAATCTTGAGCCTGAATATAGGCCTTTGCAACATCAATCTCTGCGCGATTGAGGGCGTGTTGTGCTGCAAGTTCAATCAGATCGATGTCTTCTGAATTGCTGACCAGTGCTTCATCGAGTAATGTTGCGAACGCACCAGAATAGGATGACATAAGCTCGTTTGCTCGAGAAGAGAGATGATTCGATACGTCTGTTTCACCCCGTTGAATGCGGTGATGCAATTCAAGGATTGATGCCAAAGCGTCGTTCTGTTGTTCCCAGTGTGTAATCGCCGAACGATGAAGCACGTCAAGCTCCGATTCATTGAGCGAAGACTTGCACACATTGCGAATCAAGTGTTGCATTTCCATTGCCGCATTATTATTGCCCCACCGAAGCAAGGTATGTTCATCGAGCAAGGCAACATCGTTTGGCTCAGGCATTCGTTCTGCGGGAACAGGGAATGGTAACACCAAGAATGGTGACATAGCATCATGGACGTCTGCCGATGCTTCACCAAGAACGACCTGATCAACATAAGCACGAACGTCCAGATTCGCCTCTGGGAGTGGTGTTGATGCATCATGAAGAAGAATAGCCAAGGGATGGCCTCCTAGCGCCTCAACAATTGTCTCTCGTTCATCGCCAAGTTCAGGATCGAGCAACTCGATGGCATCTGTTTGCTCGAGAGGCCCCAATTCGACATAGGTTCCATCGATGGAAAACGTATCACGGTCACGTCCCAGCAGCATGAAAGGAATCGAGTGACTTTCAAGCTCCTGAAAGAGGTTGGAAAACGATTCTTGATGTCTGGACGAGATGCTATGGACATCATCAAACACCAATACGACATTCTCGTGTTGGAATGAGGATGCATATCCTTCAACATCCAGAATCTGAGGCGCATCAACTTCCATCCGCTGCATGGCTTCATGGAC
The DNA here is from genome assembly GCA_049594755.1 of Candidatus Poseidoniaceae archaeon. Taxonomy (GTDB): domain Archaea; phylum Thermoplasmatota; class Poseidoniia; order Poseidoniales; family Poseidoniaceae; genus MGIIa-L2. The sequence goes on along the minus strand of JBMYJV010000149.1, from coordinate 2,424 downwards.
ATCACAGTACGCATCGAGCTGAACCCAGTGAACGACTAGGTCCTTCTCAATCAAATCTTCAGCAACTCTTCGTGCAAGTGTCGATTTCCCAATCCCTGGCATTCCTCGGAGGTGGACTGGCACCTTGTTCTCAAGAGCGTCTCGAATCAACTCAAATTCGGAATGGCGTCCGTGTACATGTGTGAATTCTGGAAGTTGTCCCTTCAATTTTGATGAAGATCGTGCACGTCGTTCGGGGATATCTTCCGTGTGAGAATGGAGTTGGTTGCGGCCTGATTCAGTAATGTGCACAACTTTGCGTTTCCTTCGCCCTCCACCGATGACGTGTGCCTGTCGCGTCAAGAGAAACCCCTCTTCCTCCAAGACAGACATGGGTTGAAACAGAGCTGAACGTACGACACCAATTCCGTCTGCTATGCCTTCGAGAGAGAGGCTACGTGGCACATCCCATGCCCCTTCAAGCGTTGATGGATGCTCATCCAACCAACGCAAAATACGTAGCATGGCGGGCGATAGCATCTGAACTCAATCCCTTCTACACAGCCTTGCATTTGATGTTGTCCTATCGATGTTCAAAAGAGACAATGCAGGTTTTTTTGACCTATGGACGCAAGGATTCGGTATGGCGGTCGATGCAGCATCCATCGATTTGCCTGCCTCACCTGGCGTCTATCTGTTCAAAACCGCTGAAGGCAGAGTGTTGTACGTCGGTAAAGCAACGCGTTTGAATGAGAGGATTCGCTCGTATTTTGCGACCAATCCTGATCGACACATGATTCCCGAATTGGTCGCTCGAGCAGACGATGTCGAATGCATCGTTACGACGACACCACAAGAAGCATTGATCCTCGAACGCCAACTCATTCGCGAACACAAACCTCGATTCAACTCCATGCTCAAGGATGACAAATCGTATCCGTATCTTGTGTTAACGAACGAGGAGTTCCCTCGCATCATGTACACGCGTCATCCACCGAAGAAAGCCCATCGATGGGGTCCGTTTCCAAATGCGGGTGCTGCGAAGCAAGTCATGCAACTTTTGAGAAGGCATTTCGGGATTCGCGATTGCAAAGAATTGCTTCCACAGGGTTGTCTTGCCATGCACATCGGACTCTGTACAGGACCGTGCATCGACGGTGAGGGATATGCGGAGCAGGTTCGAGCCGTCAAGAAAATTCTTGATGGTGAAGCGACAGAACTGCTTGAAGAACTCGGCGAAAAGATGGATGTGTGCTCAAGCGAAATGCAATTTGAGCGAGCAGGCTACTACCGTGATCTCATTCGATCCATACGCACCACCATTGGACAGCACGTCGTTTCAAGCAAATTGTATCGTGATTGTGATGCCATTGGATTTGCTGAACAAGGCGATCTTGCTGCACTTGTCGTGCTTCATGCCGATGATGGCGTCGTCAAAGGACAAGAGGTCTGGCCATTCGTTCATCGTGGCGACATCGGTGAAACAGTCAGTCGTTTCATTAGCGAACATTACGTTCACCGCAGGCCTCCACGATTGTTGCTCACCCCTACGCCATTGCTCGACGGATTACAACAATGGTTGGATGAACGTCGAGGTGCTTCAGTTGAGGTTCGGACACCAATGCGTGGAGACATGGTTACGCTGCGGACACTTGCTGATCAAAACGCCGAGATTCAAGTGTCCCGACTTGCAAACAAATCGAGTGGTTCGCTTGAACAACGAGCAGCCGATGAAGCTGCACGATTGCTCGATGTGGAACAGATGAACCACGTCGTCTGTTTCGATATGGCTCAATTGCAGGGCGATGAACGCGTCGGTGCAAGTGTTGTTCTTCGAAATGGACGTCCAGCCAAGAAGGAATACAGGACCTACATCGTCAAGGGAGATGCAATGGATGACTTACGCATGATGCGTGAAGTTGTTGAGCGATGGTTGAAGCGACAAGAAGAATGGCCAGACGTCCTCCTTCTCGATGGTGGAGAAACCCATCTCTCAACCATACGCTCAATGTTGGATGAGCACGGCGTGCAGGATCGATTCATCCTTGCAGCGTTGGCAAAACGAGAAGAAACGCTTCATCGAGAAGGGTACGAACCAATTGTACTCGACCGCCGAGGACGTGTCTTTGTCCATGCACGTGATGAAGCACATCGGTTTGTCAACACCTTCCATCGGAAACGTCGCAAAAAGAGTCGATTGGGCGACCCGCTCGAGAACGTTCTCGGTTTGGGTGCAAAGAAGCTGCAATCACTTCTGCGTCATTTCGGCGGTCGCCAAGGAATCAACAATGCCAGCATTGAGGATTTGAAAACCGTTCCAGGCATTGGCCCCTCTCTCGCAGAGCGCATTCACGATAGTCTGCATCGCTAGGGCTGTTCAGGTGGGTATTGCATCGCCTCAAACGGATCGATGCCTTCCTCATAACCACCGACTTGACGATCGAC
>JBMYJV010000148.1:0-3427 GCA_049594755.1 Candidatus Poseidoniaceae archaeon | reverse complement strand
GCAGTGAATGGAGCGGTTCGAGCCGGATTCACAAACGGTGGTCAAGTTTGTCTGTGCGGTTCTCGTATTCTTGTTCATCGGTCGATTGCGGATGAATTCACTCAACGACTCGTTGAAGCAGTCGATGCAATGGTCTGCGGACCACCTGAGGACCCGTCCACACACATCGGCGCTCTCATCAGTCTCGAACATCTCGAAAAGGTCGAATCATACATTGAACTCGGCCTTGAAGAGGGTGGAACCATCCTAACAGGTGGAACACGAGAAATGACTGGGCAGGTCACTGATGCTGACAATGGAGCGTTCCTGCGACCAACCATCATCGATGGTCTTGATCACACATCACGAACATCAACAGAGGAAATCTTCGGACCAGTTGTCACCGTTCACCGTTTTGATTCGGATGAGGAGGCAATCGAGATGGCCAATTCCACGGAATACGGGCTTGCCGGTTCGATCTGGTCAACGAACATTGACCGTGCACACGCACTTGCTCAGCAAATCGAAACAGGAATCATCTGGGTCAACACGTGGTTGCATCGTGATTTGAGGACACCGTTTGGTGGTGTCAAGAATTCAGGCGTTGGTCGAGAGGGCGGCAATTGGAGCCTCGGATTTTTCTCAGAACCACTCAATGTTTGCATCAAACACAGCCAAGAATGATGGCGAGCCTTTGAAATGTTGAATTCAATCGGAAGCATGAGGCAGAACGATGTCGGTTCACAGCAAAGCAACGAAAGTTACGACGCATACGCTTCAAGAAATGAAGCGTGCCAACGAACCCATCACGATGTTGACAGCCTACGATTACTCACTTGCTCGCCTTGTTGATGCAGCAGGTGTGGACGTTATCCTCGTCGGGGATTCTGCTTCGAATGTTATGGCAGGTCAGGTGACAACCGTCCCTATGACGCTCGACCACATGATCTACCACGCTCAATGTGTCCAGCGTGCTGTTGATCGAGCACTCATTGTCGTCGACATGCCTTTTGGAACCTACCAAGGAAATTCTCGACAAGCTCTCGAAAGTGCTATTCGCATCATGAAAGAAGCAGAAGGCCATGCTGTCAAACTTGAGGGTGGTTCTGAGATTGTTGAATCGATTGAGCGAATTTTGACGGCAGGTATTCCTGTCATGGGACATCTTGGACTTACGCCTCAAAGCATCTACAAGTTTGGGACCTACACAGTTCGTGCCAAAGAGGACGAAGAGGCAGAGAAGTTGATCGAAGATGCGAAACTTCTCGAGGAAGCAGGTTGCTTCGCCATTGTTCTCGAAAAGATTCCAAAGGAACTTGCACAACGCGTTCAAAGCGAGTTGAGCATTCCAGTTATTGGCATTGGAGCAGGTCCTCACTGCGATGGACAAGTCCTTGTTCTTCACGATCTTCTTGGAATTACAATGGATTTCTCACCACGATTCCTGCGCCGTTATCTTAACCTTGCAGAGGAAATCGATGGTGCCATTCGTTCCTATTGCGATGATGTCCGTTCGGGGGATTTCCCGAATGAATCCGAGTCCTACACGTCCTAGAAGTAGATGAAGGCAAGGACACTGCCGCCGAAGGCACCAACGTTGACGGCCAAGCCGTGCCAGAGGCCATACCGAAACGGTGGAAACTCAAACTGAAGCCAAAAGGAACTGATGAACAACCAGGCAATGGCTGGAAGGAATCCAGCAAGATAGACCGATGAGGTTCCAAACATCCAAACCATGGAGAGGCAACATGCTGTGACTGCAAAACCCATTGCATACTCCCCCGCGCGACTCATTTCCATTCCAATGAGTTGCTTGTAAATCAGTGGCGAAGCAACGAGGTACATTGCAAACGCACCATGGACAGGATTTGGGACAAACGTGTCGATTCGAGGCATCACAGTAAGTTGCCATATCGCACCGAAGACCATTCCAATCAACAAAGGAGCCATCATGTGGCGAAGCATATCGGAGAAGATTTCGCTTCCTGTAACGCCCGCATCATCGGTGTCGAACGTCGGTGATTCTTCTGATGCTGAAGGCGCATCATCCATCTCCGACATGCTTTGGGCTTGGACCCTTCTCGTTTGAGGTTTAGCCTTCTGTTGCGATGCATCCATATGCGTCCTATGCTTGGTCGAACTATGGCCAAGGGTTCGATTGTTGCAGGCTGTCTTGCACCGCATCCACCTCATCTTGTGTACGCAGAAAATCCACCACAGAATGAACCAACTTCTGAAGGTGGTTGGGAGCAGCTTCGATGGGGATATGAACGTCTACGTGAATCACTTTCAAAGATTGATCACGATGTCTTGGTCATCCTCTCACCACATTGGCAAACATACGTAGGAACACACTTCCTTGGTTTGCCTCATTTTGAGGGGCTCTCGGTCGATCCTATTTTCCCCAATCTTTTCCGATATTCGTACAATCTTGACATCGATGTTGAATTGAGCAAAGCCATTCATGACAAAGCAGCGGATGCAGGTCTTGCTGTGAAGATGATGGAAAATCCAGATTTCCGTGTTGATTATGGAACGATCACAACTGGACATATGGTCAATCCGGCTTTTGACAAACCTCTTGTCGTCATTTCATCGAATCGATCCCGCCACTACTACTCGGTTGAAGTCATGCAAGAGATGATGATGGAACTTGGTCGAGTGACTCGGGACGCCATTCTCGAAAGCGGTAAGAAAGCCGTTGTGCTCGCATCTAATTCACTTTCCCATCGCCACTTTACAACAGAATCTGATGTTCCTGAGGACATGAGCAAAGAGCACATCACCAGCCATGCAATGCACCTCTGGGACATGCGAATCATCGATTACATGCGAACCGGACAAGCTCAGCGAATCATCGATGAGATGCCTGAGTTTACCGAACAAGCCATCGCTGAATCCGATGGTGGTGGTTTGACGTGGCTCCTCAGCACCTTGACCGTGCCAACATATCCTGCCATCCTCCATGGATACGGGACCATTATCGGAACTGGAAATGCCATCGTTGAATGGCCCTGTTACGCTCACGAGGAGGTCTGAGTTTGACCAACCCTGTCCTTGCTTCGTACGTGGTTCCTGTCCATCCGCATCCTCTCTTGGTTCCTGAACAAAACGAAGGTTGGCAAAGGCTACGAGATGCTTTTGATGAAGCTCGCCAACAGATTTCAGAAAGTGGAGCAGATTTGATCATCATCTACTCAACAACATGGCCGAGCATCATTGGGCATCAGATTCAAGCCGACCCCAATCCAACGTGGACCTTGGTCGATCAGGATTTTCATGACCTCGGATCCATGGACTATTCGTTCCGAATCGATGCTGAATTTGCAGAGGCTTGGAACAAGGCCAACCATGCACGAGGTCTTCAGAGTAGAACTGTTGCCTACAATGGATTTCCAATAGATGTCGGTTCTGTTGTCGCCCTGAAACTCCTCAATCCAGATAATGC
>JBMYJV010000147.1:0-3435 GCA_049594755.1 Candidatus Poseidoniaceae archaeon | reverse complement strand
TCGAGCGAAGATACGCCTTGGATTGCTGTTGAGTTCCTCGATACAGATTGTGGGTACTGCAAGCAGTCTGCTCCTGATGTTGCGCAATGGTCTGAGATGTATTCCACGGAACAGTGGCCTGGTCCTGATGTGATCTTCATCGCTGTTGCAGTCGAATTCGTTGCAGAATCCTCACGTGCTGAAGTGGAAGAATTCCGTGCGCAGTACAACAACAACTTCCTCTTCGTTGACGATTTGGATATCAGCGTTGCAAAGAAATGGGACGTGTCTGCAACACCGAGTTATTTCTTGGTTCAACCAGATGGTATCGTCGCTTGGAACAGCAACCAAAAGACCAACTCCCTTGGATGGGATCCCAAAGAGGAGGCATCAATATCTCTGAACGGATTTGATGACGGATACGTCCAACTCAACGAGGCTATCGAACAATTGACCATGCTGAACAGAGGTGAGTAAGCATGAACGAATACGCTATCCTTTCGATTCATGGTGTCCTTATCCTATTCGGCGTGTTGCTGATGACGCCAATGAGTTCAAGCCTAGCAGCAATGTTCCATTCTCGCTATCCTTCGACAACCACACGTCGAGGACAAATTCTAGCAGGCATGATGTTTGTTTGTCTTGGTGGATTCACAGTATCTGCCCAAACACTGTGGATGCACAACAAACTCTCTGAGGGGGCAAGTGTCTGTTCTGGAGATACCATTCTCAATTGTGATGGGCTCATTGGTAACGCTGCTTACAATACTGATCCTTTGTTGGAGCAGCCATGGGGTTTGATTGGGATGGTTGCGTTTACATTACTCATGTGGTTTGTCATCACCATTGCCAAGGAGCCAATGTCCTCTGAAACGCCCTTGTTCATCAAGGGAGGACTTGGTGCTACGATTGCTGGACTGCCAGTCATTGCTCTACTAGTCAGTTATGAGATCAAGGAAGGACTCATCTGTCCATTCTGCACCGTTGCCCACATCACCAACGTCATCGCATTGATTGGGTTCTTTATGCTGTTTAAGTTGTACGAATCAGACGGTTGGGCACCAGAACTCAAGAAGTCGTTTAGGAAGTGAAGGCTTGAATCGTGATGGTGCAATTGTCGTCATCGCTGTTGTAGCGTTGATTCTCGTCTCCTATCAAGCTGGATACATTCCATTTGCTGATGATGATAGGAGCGAGAAGGTTGATTCTGAACCAGTCAATGAACCTGAGAATGAAACGTCTACTTCATCGCTGGATGAGATTCATCCACTTGCATCAACCTGTCTTACGCATGGTGGCCTTACTCGACATGATCACATGTATCTCTACATTCAGGTCAACGGTGAATCCGTAACGATTCCGGAGAATACTGGTGTTTTCACTGACACGTGCAATGAAGAAGGTGCAGAGATGCATGTCGTCCATACGCATACGTCGGATGGGAAGTTGCATCTCGAGATGCAAACCAATGAATCGGTCGAGTTAGGTGTGTTCTTCGACATCTGGGGACAACATTTCGATGAGACAGGAATCTTCGACTATCGTGTCAATGAAACCCATGCTATGACCATGAGTGTTCGCGATGCTGATGGAAATATCAGCGATGTCGATACGTATGATCACTTCATCTTGCTCGATGGCCAGGATATCCTGATCTATTATGGTCCACGTGCTTAAGGAATGAAAATTCCTTCAAAGAAGGTGTCTTCATCCTCGGTTTCGATTTCCTCACAGCGAATGATGGTCACATCGATGCGTTCCGTATCGGTGTAAATTCGACGAAGTTCGTGGAGCATTGCACGTTGTACATCTTGCTGATCGGTTCCGTAAAGGACCGAGAGGTGATGATGCTTGTCTCCGTTGACCATGGCAATGAATTCAACCATCCATTCTTTGACGTAGTCATCCTGCGTGTTCGCCTCAAATGTTTCTTCCATGATATGACATGGACGTGATACCTTATCAATGAATGGGTCATTTGACTCATCAATTTCCGAAAAGCGGTATTTTTTTCCGATTTTCATCAAGATTTTGTTAGTTTTACTCTTCTTCTCTTACCTTTTCCTTCGATTGAAGGGTGACAAGACCAAGAATGCCAACGGCTAGGAACACCATGACTGGTAGGATCACAGGTAGTTCAGTTCCTTCCTCAAGAGCACTCGATTGGACTGCGAGTTCAACAACACCAAGGGGTTGTGAATTCATGATGCTACGATTTTCGAGGGCTTGCTCAGTGTATTCGTGAACGACAATGACCGACCATTCATCCATGTTTTGGATCGGATATGAGGCAACAAATGGCGCTTCTATGGACGCATCGATTGCGAGCATTTCGCCATCCATTGGGAACTCTGCGAGGCCGACAAGCACTCTGTCACGGTGTTTTTCACCGGGATTGTCAAATCCGGAAGGGACAGTTTTCTTATGTTCGACGAAGAGAATCGTGTATTGTGTGTCATTGACGATTTCGTTTACTTTTGGAGGCATCACGGTTACTGTGAGATGCGTTTCGTTGGTCTGAGCCGTCACTGTCAAGTTGGTGTACGCTCTTTGATTCGATTCAGCCCGCAGAATGTCCTTTTGCACATCAGGCCATGAGGATACATCTTCCCGAATCACTCCGTTGTTGACCACGAATGATGGGTAGCCTGGCGTCTCCCTCTCCAAACTCTTGAGTCGATCGATGCGATGTTGCGCTGCTTCTGGACCAAACGCATCGATTCCGTCGTCCGGATGGTAGGAGACCATCGCTATGCGCTTCCCATGCTCTTCTGCAACAATGCCGAGATCTGGGTCGATTTCAGCGCAACGTGGACACCAAGTCGCAGTGTATTCTTCGACAAGAATGCTGTAGCCTCCTTCGACAACGCCCCAGCCGTTCCATTCATCCGGCTCAATTGAACGAGCGCTGGCAAAAGGCATCATGAGCAAAATGCAACACAAGATGATGGCCGAACGTGTTGCGCCCATGGTTTGGCCAATCATTCGACCTCCTTCATCTCATCGTTTCGTCCACGAATGTACGGAAGGTGTTATGTCTGCGTGGACTCGCAGTAGAATCTGGGGAATCCACATGGCTGACCACTGGATTGAGAATCACAAGCGTGATTCATGGCGTCGCCAAGCCAAAGCCAGCGGATACCGGGCCCGTTCTGCTTTCAAGTTGAAACAAATTCAAGCGAAATTCGAGTTGATGCGCGATGGTGACGTCGTGCTCGATGTCGGTTGTCACCCTGGTGGATGGGCGCAAGTCGCTGTTGAAGAGGTAGGTGAAACGGGTATCGTCATCGGTGTTGATCTTGAACCTTGCCAGCCGGTCGACGGAGCATATCTCATGGTTGGTGATATTACCGATCCACTCACGCAGGAACGCATCATTAAAGAATTGGAAGATCGCCAAGTAAATTCTGTTGTCTCCGACATCTCGCCACATATTACTGGAAAATGGGACGTTGA
>JBMYJV010000146.1:0-3442 GCA_049594755.1 Candidatus Poseidoniaceae archaeon | reverse complement strand
AACGATGGCATGACCATTTGGTATTCGATGGACCAAGGCAATACATGGGGTCTCCTCTCACCTCCACCAGGACTTCCCGGGTTTGGCGTAATCCATCAAGGGGTCCGATACACCGATGTTTCTTTTGACTGGCTACCAGTGTTTTATCCTGTTCCAGCAACAGCGTACAATCATACCAACGCTTCTAGTGCATTGCTCAAGTTCAACGTTCAAACCGATGCCATCGTCAATCATGGTGGTGGCGCTCCTGCCAACGGTTGGGAGGGCATCATGATTGACGATGTGCAATTGCATTCAGGTGCGAATACGCCCAATCACATCGTTCGCGTCTTGAACAATTTCACGACGCAACCTACGTATCAGAACGGTTCATCAACAGGCTGGCTGGACAATGTCAGCGCTCCGAACCAGTGGCAGTGGGTTTCGACCATGGGTGTGAACGGACCTGAGACAGTTGTTGATTCCTTTGAGAATCCACACATGATGCCAGAAGGTTGGGCCATCGACAACATTCGTGGTGTTGGATGGGCACATGGACTCCTCGGTAACACAAACTTGGGACCTTCACAATGGCACTCTGGACAAAACGGCGTCGGTATCCAACTGAACGGGCAATACGCTGCGAATTCCTTTGCTCATCTTATCTCGCCAGAATATGTTCTGCCTGACAACGTCACGGCTCAACTCTCCTTCCGTCACTGGATTTGCACTGAAGCAGCTTGGGACGGTGGGGCTGTTTCGATTTCAACCGATGGTGGATTGAATTGGTGGTACCTTCCAGCAGATGTGGGAGGATTCCACGATCAGATTTCAAGTGTTAACACGAATTCTCCATTTTATGGAGAAGGCTTGCTTGACGGATCTCAGGTGATGGGTGGTTGTGGAAACAGTGCAACTCGTCCGTTTGAATTGAAGACATCGGATATTTCCAACCTCTCGGGTCAATCGGTTCGTCTTCGATTCTCGTTCTTTTCCGACCAATACATTGAACGCGATGGATGGTACATCGATGATGCTGGTATCGATGTTGCCTTGTTTGAAAGAGAAGGCGATTGGATTTCACCGAACATTCTACCGCATCCAGTGTTTGGTTACGGCCATCTCGATGGACTTGCTCATGAACCTGCCAACACATCGCTTCGATTCAGCCTCGTGGATGCGAATGGCGACATCATTCCAGGATACCAACAACGGACCATGCCGTTCTCAGTTGACCTGAATGCAATGGAGCATCCGTCGGTTCAAATCGTTGTTCATATGTCCTCTGAGGACCCATTTCTGACACCAACGGTGGAGCGATTGGGACTTGGTGTCGTGCAGAGTTTTGGGCGCTACCATCAGAAATACAACAGCGAGATGAGTGACTTTGAGGTAACGCAAGAAGGCTTCCTCAAAGCAACAGTAGGAACAACGGTCGATTTCATCCATCGACCGGGCTGTGTCTATGATGCAGTGAATGTCCAACAGATGGGTGGTAACATGTCGCTGTATTCGCTCTCCTTTACGCGCAGTTCGAGCACGTATCTGCAAGGGCCATCAGTGAAAATTGAGGAATTCACTGTCAATACTGATAAGGAATTGTACGCACCATGGTCCTTCACACTCAGTACAGGAGACGAATTCAGGGCGCTTGTTGTAGAACCACGCTGCCTCGTACCACCACAGGAACCTCACGTTTCAATCGGACAAAACCAACTCGAAGCTGTTGCTTGGCCCCCAAGTGGTTACGATTCGAACTTTGGTGTTCAGATGATGTTTGATTCGATTGTGAACGGTTCGAACATCTCCAATGCCACAGAACATGGCCATCTGTACGTCAACACCTCCAGTTCTACAATCTACCAATTCCGACATCTCATCGCCCTCCCAATAACTGAATGGAGTATTCCCAATGTTTGCCCACTGTCTGAGGGGTCCTTCATCTTACAAGCGCGCTCTGGGCCTCAACCAACCGATGTTATCCTCGGCTCCACATCGCTCGCAACTCTTCCTGCGAATTCAATGGAATACATTGCAGTGGAAAACATGTGTCCAACGTTTGAGCCGATTTCGATCGACACGTCAAACGAATGGGGTTGGGGATATGCTATCTACAACATTTCAACATCGCATCCTACCGAACTTGCAGCCTACGATTTGTTTGCTTTACCGAAGCTTGAAAAACTGAAGTTTGAACTTGATGAACCAATTCTCAATCGAGCACTCAATGCATCCTATACGGGGGATGACAGAGCCTTGCTGGACCTACCGTTCCGGATACAGACCAATCATGGAAGTGTTCGTGTCGACCTTGAAGTTGAAAGCCAGCCCAATCTAATTGATTCGGTCATCGATGCACCGAGTTCTCGCTGGTTGCCTAACACACTTCGCAGCATTACAACACATCACGAACGTGTGATTCCAACACATCCAACCATGGAAGCACCAGCCCTCGAACGAATTACCTTGGCCATCGGTTCCAACGATGCTCCTTCATCGATTCGCATCAGTGCTGAAGTCGATCGACTTGATGCAGCACCTCGTTTCATTCAAACATCTGGAGCTGGCTATGCAACATTGCAACCAACGTCTGGCGCTGTTTGTTCACAGAGCGAGTGTACTGTCACATGGGTGTTCAAGAGCACATGGTTGAACGATGACATCGATGACCTGCATTGGTTCATCTCATCCGTTGACGAGAACGGTTTGGAAATGGGTCCACTCATCTACTCCGACAATACACAATTCAACGATGTTGAGAACGATTTGGAAGCGTTCAATGTTGTTGCCTACGATGAACGCGGACGGCCTCTGCACGATTGGACCAATCCTTTGTGGCCCTTCCATGTCAAACCTGGAACCTCAATGACCGTTCAAGGGCAGGTTCGATTCCAAGGTATCGCAGACGCATGGATTGGTGAAGATGAGGCTGAAGTGACAATCGAAATACATGCCATTCCTCCATTGAATCTCAGTGGTCCAGATACGTGGGACGGAGACCCAATCGTTTGGTCCATCTCAAATGCAACGACCGTCGATGACCAAGGTCGATTTGCGATTGCGTTGTCCATACCTGATGCGACATCCCTAGCGAGTGATACGCGCCTTGAGGCACGAATTCTTCTCACTCGTTGTGGACCTTCAGACCTTGAAACCACAACGTCGCTTGATCAGACAGCACAGTCAACGTTTTTCGAAATGATGTACGACAAGAATCCTCCAGATGTCATCGGGTTGCAGATTCTTGATCCAAGTGGTCTGCAGCCTGCAGACAACCACGTTTGGCTTCCTGATCGAGATGTTCCGTTGCGGTTGTACGTCGAAGATGCAGAAGGCTTGGAATCACCGCTCACAATTTACACATGGTCCGAGCATCAGGACGATGCGAACGGCAATGGTCTCATGGAAGAGGGTGAATATCAAGCGATGAATGCCAATGTCAACCGTGGTGCTCTCCAAGCCG
>JBMYJV010000145.1:0-3462 GCA_049594755.1 Candidatus Poseidoniaceae archaeon | reverse complement strand
CTTCAATGCGTTTATTTTCCCTTCATGAACAACCACCATGCGCCATGTGTCACACTTGTTGCAATGACGGCGAGGAACGTTGCACCCAATTGGAACTCCATGTTTGTGTAGGCGTAAGCGATACCAATCGAGAGCGGTATACTCGCAATGTAACCAATTCGCAGGGATTGCTTCATGGTTGAATCGATGAGCCAAAGGAGTGGAGCACAAAAGAACGTCATGGCTACGAGAAGCATGGCAACGATGCGAAACAGGTGATCCAAATCGTTCGCTGCAAAGACGATGTGAAGAACAAAAAGAAGAACATAGATCGAAGAAAACACAAGGATTGCTTTCATCTCTCACGCCTTCCTAAGGGTTCTAAAGAGTCAACCTTGATAAGTTCCGTCACAAAGGTGGAACCATGCGACTGCTGTTCGTTTGTGTAGGAAATTCATGCAGATCTCAGATGGCTGAAGGCATTGCTCGACATCTTGGACACGAGGCTGCAAGTGCTGGAACGCATCCAGCAGGACAAGTCTCTGCGAACGCCATCACCGTTCTTGAATCCAAAGGGATTGAAACCGATGGACTAAAGCCAAAATCGGTTGATTTGTTCAAGGCCGAAGATTTTGACATGGTCATTTCCATGGGTTGTGGCGTCTCTTGTCCTGCCATGCGGATCGATGAGGACTGGGGGCTGGATGACCCTGTTGGACAATCGCTGGACGTGTTTGAAGCAACGGCAAATGAAATTGAGCGACGTTTGTCTCAATTGTGATCATTCTTCTTCGGCCATGTCGCCTTCGCCAAGAAGTTCAATGTACATGCTGCTGACGGTTTTGCTTCGACCATCATGATCTTCAAGTTCAATTGAATCCGTAACGATGTTGACGATGCTCACCTTTTCTGGAAGCATGGATGCAATGATTCCATGTCGCCTTCGACAGATTTCGGCAACATCTACAGCTCGACCAATGGCATGTCCTCGTGCTTGCAAGCGAACCAGTCGGTCGCCTTCTTGCATAGCCATCAGAACAGCTTTGACGTACGAGAATGAGGGTTTTTTGCCGACGTAAACGATGCGAGGTTCGGTCATACATTGACATTGCACACGCAGTATGTAAAGCCTCTTTCAATCGATTTTGGTGCGAGCGCCGGGACTCGAACCCGGGTTCAGGCGTTGGCAACGCCCGGTGATAACCACTACACTACGCTCGCAGGTAGCAACCAACCCACCGAGCAGGGGTATAAACGATTGTCGGCGCAATTTGTTGCTCATTGAAATCCGAATCGGTCTTCGTAATCCTTTGGCGGTTGACGTTGTCGCAGGAACACGAATAAGCCGACGAGAATTGGGACGATACCAACGACGATTGCGATTAATGTCAACGATAATTCGCCCTCCTTTGTGCCAACGAGACCATCATCGGTTTCCTCAACGAAAACAACGAACGACGTAGGTGCTGTTGCATCACCAAAGGAATCGGATGCTTGGACGAAGATTTCGTGCGCACTGATCGGTGTTGATGTTCGAACGGATGCAACAGCGGTATAGATTCCATCGTTTGCTTCTCGATCGAGGCCTTGTCCATTGTCGTACAACGTAACCCAACGCGTTGTTTGACCAAGTGGTTTCAGTACACCCAAATCTGCACGAACCAACAAGATCCCGTCCGGATCATCAACTCGAATTTCGATAGCCTGCTCGGAATCCGAATCCCCTCGTTGTAGTGCTTCTGAAGGAAGAAGTGTCAAGGTTGGCGGTGTGTTTTCAACCGTTACCGTCAAGTCCATGTCCGTCGAACTTGGTTGGAAATGATGCTCAGAGGCTTGTGTTTTTGTGACGAGAATCGTTGCTCCGAGGTCATCTGTTAATCGAACCTTAAGCAAACGTTCACCAGGTGTCATACCTTGAGGAATGACCAGTTCACACGCCCACACTTCGACCTTGAGACATGGTGTCTCTTCACCACCGTATTCTCGAAGATCAACCACAATGGAAGCGACCCCATGGTAGTCAAGCACGTCAAGCGTCATGAGCGTTGAACCACCTCGTACAACCGTTGCAGGTTCGATGCTGGCACTCAAAATCCTTGGAGCTTGGTTTTCCACAGTCATGTTCGTTGTGAGGGAAGCGGTCTCGCCCCATTCATCAACGACCATGACGGTGATGGGCAATTCACCGACTGCGAGACCTTGAACAGAAACCATCGTAGTCCACTCGTTATCACCAATGGTTTGGTCACCGTCGAGGCCACGATCGTTCATTGCAACCGTTCCAAGACCAATCGAGGAAAGATCGACTTGAACACTGACGATGTTCCATTCAGGATCGTCGATGGCCGCTACAAGATGAGCCGGCGAGCCACCCTCGCCGAAGACCAAACCTTCCATCAACGAAAGATCGAGGACTTGTGGAGCCGTGTTGTCATCGGCCGAGACAATGCTCGGTGAGAGAATGGCATCAACGGCTTGTGATTCATTGAGAAGGGCTGTTTCACCATCGGTCCCGAATTCAATCTCAAACGAACGGACGGTGCTTGCAAGCAAACCAGTCAATGGCCCTTGATGAACGATGGAACCCGATGCAGTTCCAGAAACTCCATCGCTGTAGACGCCTGTCCACTGAATCACACTCAGATTCTTTGCATCTCGTGGTTCAATGGCTTCTTGTCCAGCAGTGACAGTCAAGACGATGCCATCTTGTGCGAGGAGACGAACAACATCGCCCGTTTCCATCGGAACCGGTGCGAATCCGGCTTCCCTTCCAACAGAGATGTTCCCTAAGGCTTCCTCAACCTCTGGCGGTGTTGGGTCTTGTTCGATTGGACTTCGTTCAGGGCGTTCGTCCCCACTGGAAGGGTCTGGCCCTGTCTCCGTCCAAACGAGTCGAACCGTTCGATTGTCCCAATCTGCATTGGTTGCTTGATAGATGTAGGAATCATTGTAGTACGATCCAGCTCCACTTCCTCCGAAGAAATTGCTGCCACCAACACCAGTCACATTGAACCACGTTTCACTGTGAATGACGTTCACATCGTGCTCGACCAAAGTATGATTGCGTTGCTTTCCTGTTTGTTCAATGGTCTGAACCACGCCAAACGTACCTTGAACATCGCCAGAGAGTGTTCCATCAACGTGAATATCGTCGATGAGTGTTATTCCATCCTCGACACGGGTGTGAAAGTTGTACACCGTTCCATTGACGACCATGGACGAGTTCTCTTCTTGATCGGTAAATCCGAATGTTCCATCGCCGCGTATCAGGTCAAGTTGATCGACGCGCACACCGTTTTCCCAGCGCTCAAGGGTTTCGAACTGGTCGAGCTGTAGATTGAATTCCGAACCCTCATCACTGAGGAGCATATCGGCCGTTGCCTCGATTTGTGTGTGCTGAAGGACACGAACACCATCGACATCCGTCGTTTCGAGGAGGAGTAAACTGATGTCACCATCAACGTCGAATTGCCCACCATCTTC
>JBMYJV010000144.1:0-3464 GCA_049594755.1 Candidatus Poseidoniaceae archaeon | reverse complement strand
GTAGCCTACAAAACGGAATCCTTACGGCAAATGGACCCGCGAATTCCCTCCACACAGTGCATCTTGAAGTCTACATTCCAACGAACGCACCTCCGCAGCGGCTTACATTCAATGCAGATGAACAAACTCCTCTTGCACACCATGCATTCGATTTGAGCATCCACGTTTTACAGATTCATCGTGCTGGATTGAGCGTTATTGACCCACAACCATCCCTTGAACCGCATGGTTTCAATGTGAGTACTCCTCATCAACTCCTCATTCAGCTTGAGAATCCTGGGAACGGTGAAGACACATACGAGTTTACTGCCAGTGTCGTGACCACAGAGGCCATCTCTTCTGATGATGTTCAATTTACGTATTACAATCAAATCAGAACCTTGGGGCCTCTAGCTACGACCATCATGCCACTCGACATTGAACTGAGCAGTACCCTACCTGCTGCACAACCATTCTATCTCGAATTTGAATGGGCATCGATGGTCAACAAGTCTGTGACGGCGACCACTACGCTTCTCATCGAAGCAGAACAGAGACACGAATGGAACATCACTGTCGTCAATGGGCCACAACAGGATGTTCAACCAAACAGTGACTACGTGCTTGAATTCAACATCACCAACATTGGGAACTTTATTGATGATGTGCAACTAGTTCCATCGCTTTCACTTTCAACTGCATCCAACGATACCGCAGTTTGGAATGCACACGATCCAATAACCTCATCGATGCTTGAAGTCAATGCATCTGAAACACTAAGCGTCATTCAAGCCATCCCTTATGCTTGGATGGGTGCAAGTGCAAGATTAACCTATTCGGTGGTTTCATCGGGATATGTGCTTGACGTGGTCGAGGTCGACCTTTCTGTCATGGAGTATTCTGAATGGGAACTCAATCTCGCAAATAGCGACCTCGAAGTAGCGCCGGGAGGAGACCTGATTCAAGTTGAACTCGAGCAAAAAGGGAATACACCCTCTACTCCGTTCTTGACGAAATATGGCCAAGGATGGAACATAACACTCCCGGAAGGTGAACTCATGGAACCTGGTCAAACATCGATAGTTGACATCTATGTCGAAGCGCCAGCAGACGCCCGAGAAGGCGATGTCAACATATTGGAAATTCGTGTTTCTGATGCTGTAGGCAAAGGTGCTGAAGTGTTTGAAGTTCCCGTTCGCGTCATCGGTTCATCCAGTTATGATCTCCAAATGGAGAGTGTTTGGTATGTCAGTTCTGCAGGGGGATATCCGCTTGCATGGATTGAAAACACTGGCAACGATTTGGCAGATATTGCCTTTGTTCTCCCCGACATGCCACAAGGTTGGTCTGCCAGTATCGACACGCCAATCCAATTGATGCCAGGAGAAATTCGAGGAATACCAATTCACCTCATTCCGCCAGCCGATTGGGACAAGTTGGATGTTGAACTAACCGTTGAGGTGACGCACTCAAGCCTTGGAACGCAATTGTTCGACTTCACAATCCAATCGTCAAACATCTCGTTTGTGTCAACCCCAGTGCTTTGGGGAAGAAGCAACACCAATTTAGATGTTGAAGTCCATAATTCTGGAGCAGAGGAAATCCAAGGAACCTTCTCCTCTGTTTCTGACAACATATACACGTTTTCAGTTTTGGAAGGGACAAATTACGCTAACCTGACCAGTGGTGAGGAGCGGATTCCACTCACTCTCATCGGAAGAGATGCACCTCAGACGGCTGTGACATGTTCCTTCGTCAACACTGCCTTCTCTGAACTTGGCCGAGGCGCATACACGGGTGATGTTGTCAGTTGTGAAGTCAATGGAGATCCGACACAGAACACCAAACTCTCGTTTGTTACGAGTTCAAGTAGAGGAGATACAATTCCAATACAGACTTCGAGGTTCACAATTTTTGAAAATGAATCAACGTTTGCAAACCTCAGTGTTCTGAACTGGGATCCTGCTCCTGGTATGTTGACAATCGTTGTTTCGGCATACGATGAGTACGGCAATGTCCTTGCAAGTATAGACAAAGAGGTCATTGCACAAGAGTCGGGGTGGAACGTCGGAATCAGCAGCATCTCTGCTCAAGGCAGCATCAATGTTGCAGTGTCGAGAACAAACTATGCTGTTTTGGAGAATGCCGTTTGCATCCTTACTGTAACGAGTCGAAGTAGTGATTTCAAGGCAGATGTTGTCATCGATATCGCTGGGCCTCAATTTTCTCCAAATGTTCGCATAGATGCAATTGGTTTGTCTGATAAGGAGCAACTCGATGCTGTTCTCGCTTGCGAGAGTCCGTATGATATTGATGACGATGCAAGCGACGACTCAGCATCGATTATCTTCGTCGCGGATGAAGACTCAGTCATCCAATCATCGAGTGTCATTTGGGGTGCATCAGCAGCCATCGTGTTGATTGGTGCTTACTTCTTTATGATCCAAAGACAGGACAATGCTCTGATTCGATCGGTGGCCAAAGAAAGCAATGCTAAGAAACCAAGGCAAGACAAACCATCTAAGAAAACTGCTGCTGAACCGAAAATAGAGGAAACCACCGACGTTATCGATGACATCTCGACGGTCTTCGAACAAGAAGATGACACTCCTCCACCAACAATGGTTGAGGAGATTCCTGCCCAAGAGGACACAACACCCTCGGGCCGATTGGACTCTTTGCGCAGAGAAATGAATCCGGATGATGATGTTGAGCAACAGTCAAGCATTGAAGAGCGTATGTCGAAGTTCTTCCAGTGACGAACACATACCTCAATAGAGGAGATGGTGTGGGTCAAACAATGAAGCCTCAACAACAGAGTACGACAGCGTTCTACACGCTGGACGGGTGCCATTCAGGACTTCTATCGGAAGTATTCAATGCGTTGGTTTCAGCAGTACGTGGTTCGTCTGATGAATGGCAAAGCATGTGCGAGCATCCACGAATACAAGAGCGATTTCGAACGCAGGGTATTGATGAATACGATTCGAGGTCAATGATTCAATGGGATGATCCAACAATTTTGTTTACGTTGACAAGAATGTTGGACCAAGACAATCTACCAATTATGCTCGGAGAAGATAAAAACAGGGAACGATTTGGTCGATTCCCACACCCAACAGGATCGACAATTCAGTACGTTCGGGAAAATGTGCGAAGTGTAGCATCACACTCAAATGAATTGTATGAAGATCTTGTAACTCACCTCGATTATCTTCTAACTCGTTGCAATTCTGAAAAAGTCGGTGATAACCGTTACATGGATGGAAGAGCCGGATTGAACATCATGGGATTTCTTACATCAGAAGAGGTCAAAACATTACGTTCAAGCCTACTCGGGGGGGGGTGGACCGTCGCAAAAGATGAACCAATTGACGGAGGCGTTCGGGATGCAATGCGCCACATTAATGCTCTTCTCTTAGCGGCTGAACGACACGATGCGGGATTAATACATCGGGTTCACGAATGAATTACGACGCTTACTT
>JBMYJV010000143.1:0-3518 GCA_049594755.1 Candidatus Poseidoniaceae archaeon | reverse complement strand
CCAATCAACGGGGAGGAGTTGGCTAGGTTGATTCCAATGACGGCAGCACCGTATGCAAGACTGTCCCATGGTAGCAGATAGCCAGAGTAACCAAAGACGATGGTTAACGCCATCAAAGCAACACCGATGAGCCAGTTGAGTTCACGTGGGTTTCGGTAAGCACCTGTGAAGTACACACGGCACATGTGCAAAAACACAGATGCAACCATGAAGTGTGTTCCCCAGTGGTGAACTGCACGGATGATGTAACCGAACGGAAGTTCGAGCATGATGAATTCCATGGATGCATACGCAGGTGATGGATCACCTTCGCCGCCAGGAACGTAGTAAATTCCGAGAATGGTTCCAGTCAAAACAAGGATGATGAAGCTGAGGAAAGAGATACCGCCAAGGCAGTACAATGGGTACCAATACCAAATGATGCGCAACTTGTACTTTTCAGCGTGGGTGAGTGGCATTTGGCGATGCATGTTGTAGTAAGCACCCTTGGACATGTTCCAGTAGTCTTGGATGCGGAACCGTGTGTCCATCCACGAAAATACCCACAGGAAGGCCCGTTCGGAAATACCCATTCCGCCTGTTGACTCAACGGCACGGAGAATTTCCCGACGTGGCATTTCTTCTGTTTCCTTACGGAGTGTAAAGGCAACGAGAACGATGATGAAAGCGATGAAGAACCAAAGAATCCAGAACATTGTTGTCATGATATCACCTCAATCACAATACGTCAACCAATCGACGTAGTCGGTTATGCCTTCAACGACACCGTTATTGAGAACAATCGGGATCAATGGAAGGCCAACAGGAGCCGGGCCTCCTGCCTTGCGTACACCTGCATAGGTGAAGGTTGCACCGTTGGCACGGTTGCGGTTGGTGTTCATCTCCAGTGCAGTGGTATCGAATCGGGAGGAGTGGCAAATGCAGAACAACTTGGTTCCACCATCGTCGGTGCCGCCAGGTGTCCACGTGTCGTCTGTGTATGAGTTGGATACGAGTTGCCAACCTGGAATGCAGCAAAGGTGTGTGCAACGTCCAAAGACCATGATGAGGTCATCGGATGGGTAGATGCGCTCGTCCATCGCAACCATGTCCTCGAAGTGGCCGATGTACTTTCCAGATTCATCGTAACCTTCCATCATTTGGAATCGAGCTTTGTTGTTGTCGGTTGGTGATCCTTGCCACTTGGAGTCTTCGACATAGGTGACAACGACAGGGACGCCGTTCCAAACACCAGCAGCACCTGCGGTGCCGGTGTTGGAGTTGGCTGCTTCTGCAACAAAGTCCGCCTTTGTCATCGATTGGAGGTGTTTTGGCCCATACCATGCTGTATCTTCACGACCCTTGGCCCAGAATTTAACCGAGAGGTCACCAGCGGATTCACCGCCTGGTGGGAGGAGAATGGCAGCGAACCCAAGAACGCCTAGTGATGCTGCGAGAACACCTGTTGCTGTATTGAAACCATACCGCAAGAACTGTCGCCGGTTGATGACGGTTTCACCAGCGTTGGCAGTGCCTTCCTTTGCTTCAGGAACGAATAAATTGTAATCTTTCGCCATATGCTTCACCACTTGTACTCCTTCCAGTCCTTGACGTGTTCAGGGACGTACTTGTTCTGAGAATGTTTGACGATGATGGTATCCGGCAGGATGAACTTGAGATAGATAACGCCCATGAGAATCAGTGTTGTCAAGGTCATGGCAAGATGGAATGCGAGTTGCTGCTGGTCCCAACTTTTTGCGAGTCCGTAAATGAGGGAGAATGCCCAATAGCATGCCCAGAAGATACCCCACGCAAAGAAGAACATGGTGAGGTAGGAGCCACCAGATGGTGCAAGACTTGCGCTAACAATGGTTCCCGATTCTGCAACATTGTGGACGCCGTGGTTGATTGCTTCGTCCATTTGCGCTTCGGTGAGTTCAACACCCTCCAAAGCATTGCGAGCATCCTTTACGGAAATTGAACCGTCTGCAACACCCTTGAGCAAATTGTTGATGGTGTCGTCGTACATCACTGATCACCTCTTCGCATGAGTTTGTAGCGCAAGCGCAACTGGTTGCTTCGTCCTTCGTACGATGTTGAGAATCCGTAACGGAGCATCAAGCCAGCGAAGACAACGCACATGATGACCGCTCCAAATCCGAGAAGGCCAAGCCAGTGTGCACGTAATTTAGCGCCCATGTGGTGCAGGTCGGCTCCGTGTGATTCGGGTTCTGGAGGTGCAACGTTGCCGTCACCTGCAAAGACTGTTCGAGTACCGCGAGAGAGGCTGTCTTCGTCCCCTTCGACAAGAGCGAAGGTCAACTGGTTCCACATGTCCTCGACTACGTTTCCAAGGCCTCCGTCGCCGTTGACGCTGTTTCCGGTGATCCAAAATGTGACGGTTCCTTCACCTTGAGCAGGCGCTGTCCAAGTGATGTCCCACATTCGGTCGGATTCTGCGGCGGAGGCGGATGTGTGCGTGAGCGATTGCATATCGCCTTGCCAGTTGTCGGCGCCGGCTCCTCCGAGCTCACCGCTTGAAACCCGCATTGAGAATCCTGCGGAGTATTGTCCTCCGGCGGCAGGTCCTCCGATGATGTGGAGTTGGAATTCGTACGTCTCGCCTGGCGCCCAAGCATAAGGGACGCTGTCAAGAATTACTTGAACGCTGTTTGATGGTGCTGCGTTGTGGCAAAGACATCCTTCTTTGGCGACATCGTCGATGTCGTTTTGCTGGCCACCGATGCCCGTTGGCAACGATGTTGCAAGGCCAGGGAGAAGCAGGAGAAGCAACACTGCAACCGCAACTGGGCGGCGTTTTGAGAAGGAGGTTGTCAGCATGGCTACACCCTATGGGCTTTCGACTTAGAAGGACCCCTTAAACATTGTTAGTGATTCGCCAAAATAATGTCTTGCAGTGTGCCGTTTTTCGAGCAAAATGTAACAGGGCAAGAATTCTTGTGATTCGACCGTTACGACCCTCCATGGCGGAAACTCCCTTCGACAACATCTACGACCTTTCAACACTTCAACTCGAGCAATTGGACGAGGCTGAAGACTTGATGCTCAAAAACGATCTTGGTGCGGCTGAGCGTCTTCTTTTGAGTATGCTTGAAGACGATAATGAGTGCATTCCTGTTTTGTCAAATCTTGGTCATTTGTACGGCCGTCATCTTTCAGAGTTTGAAACAGCCATTTCTTATTACGACAAAGTTCTCCACCTTGAACCGGACAACGCTTGGGCTCGAGATGCTCGCCGACGTTACCTTCGATTCGTGGACAAATAAGGTAAGTTCAAGGGCGTCTTTGTCAAGGGTTTGTCATGGAGTCATCGCAAATCCTCATCGCAGGAATTGGGGGGCTCGGTTGCGTTTGGGCTGCACGAGCCCATCAAAGGGGTGCGGGTGCATCGTTGTTGATGCTCGATGCCGACGATCGGTTTCCAGATGTCGATGGGGCGCACATCATTCGCCTCGGGCACACCTTGGATGCGTTGGGTTGTGCCGCACTTCCTCCTCTTGCTGAACAGCGGATGAGGG
>JBMYJV010000142.1:3266-3541 GCA_049594755.1 Candidatus Poseidoniaceae archaeon | reverse complement strand
ACCGTTTGCTCCACCACGCATGTCAGAGCCACGGAAGGTGGAGGCACTTGCCCAAGCAGTTTCGACCATTTCCGGGATGGAGAGTCCGCTGGACATGATGGCGTTCTTGAGTGCTGCAACGTCGTAGGAAGTCGAACCAGCAGGAACAGGGTCTTGCCAAATCAAGTCTTCAGCAGGAACATCAGGTCCGAGGTAGCGAGCCTTTGGTCCCATGTCACGGTGTAGGAGTTTGAACCATGCACGTGCGAACGCATCGCCGAAGGCGTCAGGGTTCT
>JBMYJV010000142.1:0-3256 GCA_049594755.1 Candidatus Poseidoniaceae archaeon | reverse complement strand
AGCCTTGGAGAATGCATCTGCAAAGGCTTCTGGGTTCTCATGGAAATGCTTCGAAATCTTTCGATATTCTGGATCTCGAATCATGGCCATGTCAGCGGTTGTCATCATGGTTGGAACCTTGATGGATGCATCTTCTGCATCTGGAGCCATGTCCTCTTCATCAGGATTCTCAGGTGTCCATTGGTTTGCACCGGCAGGACTCTTGACGAGTTTCCAGGAATCTTCGTACTTGAAGAGAAGATCGAAGTAGCCATTGTCCCAAGCGATTGGGTTGGCAGTCCAAGCACCTTCAATCCCGCTGGTGATGGTGTCTCGACCCTTTCCGGAGCCGTGTGTGCTGGTCCATCCGAATCCTTGTTCTTCGATGGAAGCGCCTTCAGGTTCTGCACCGACGTGTGCAGCATCACCTGCGCCGTGTGCCTTTCCGAAGGTGTGTCCACCTGCGGTGAGGGCGACGGTCTCTTCGTCGTTCATAGCCATTCGAGCGAAGGTTTCGCGGATGTCTTGAGCGCTAAGAAGTGGGTCTGGGTTGCCGTTTGGTCCTTCAGGGTTGACGTAAATCAAACCCATCTGAACGGCTGCGAGCGGATTTTCGAGGTCTTGGCGAGTGTCACCGTAACGGTCATCACCGAGCCATTCGTCTTCACTACCCCAGTAGATGTCTTCTTCTGGGTGCCAGATGTCTGCACGGCCACCGCCGAATCCGAAGACTGGGCCGCCCATGGATTCGATTGCAACAATACCTGCGAGAACGAGAAGGTCAGCCCAGCTGATGGCGTTCCCGTACTTCTGCTTGATCGGCCACAGCAAACGTCGAGCCTTGTCCAGGTTGCCGTTGTCCGGCCAACTGTTGAGTGGCGCAAAGCGTTGTGCTCCTGTACCTGCACCGCCGCGACCATCGCCGATTCGGTAAGTTCCAGCAGCGTGCCAGGTCATTCGAATGAAAAACGGACCATAGTGTCCGTAATCAGCAGGCCACCAGTCTTGACTGTCGGTCATGAGTGCATGAAGGTCAGCCTTGAGTGCAGCATAATCGATGTTCTTGAACGCTTCAGAATAGTCAAAATCAATACCCAATGGGTTGGATTTTGCATCATGTTGGTGCAGAATTGCGAGGTTCAACTGGTTTGGCCACCATTGTTGGTTGCTACGCATTTGTGGTTGAGAGGAGGTCATTCCTCCGTGCATAACTGGACATTTTGCTTCATCGCCGTGGTGTTGCATGAACGAACCAATGAAGGGACGTATTTAACCCTGATTTTCAGTTATTCACACAAAAAATATCAATTTCGTTTCAATGCTTGATTGACCTGTTGCCAAGTGCCGCCATTGTATGCTTCGAGACCATGTTTGCGAAGGATACGCGTTGCCCTCCCACTTCTCATTCCTGATGCACAACACAGAACGACTGGTACGCCCCTTTTTGCCAATTTGTTGACGTTGCTGTTGATTTGATCGAGTGGAATGTTCTGAGAACCTTTTACATGACCTGAACGAAACTCTCCTTGCGTGCGGACATCAACGATGTGTGGGTTGCTTTCCAATATTTCAGAGAGGGGAGGTTCTTTGGAAAACAACGATTTCAGGAACGAGAACATCGTCATTCACCGTACAGAACTGGTTTGTCAGCATTCTTCCAACCGTTGATACCGGTTTTCAGTTCAATGATGTTGGTGTACCCTAGGTCGAGAAGCGTGTTCGCAGCATCTTGTGAGCGGTTGCCACTTCGACAATAGAGCAGGATAAGCTCGTCTTTGTCTTCGGGCAATTCATCAGATCGTGCTTCGAGATCTGAATGCGGGATCAACGTTGCATCTTCGAGATGTCCATCTTGTTCCCACTCGGCTTGGGTTCGAACATCAAGAAGCAGAGCATTTGGATTCGATTCGATTGAAGCTTCAAACGTTTCCACATCGACACGTTGCCAATTCTCAGATGAGGATGTACAACCTGCGGTAAAGAGGATAAGAATGAGCGAAATCGAAACGATGACTCGTTGCATGGCCGTGCCTTGGGACGCTGCCTTTCAAATCTTATCATCGCTCGTGCCGAGCAACAACTTCGAGCAGGTTCATGCGTCCAATTCGATACACACCGACGGGTGTTGTCAACAATGCGGCAAACAAAACGAAGCCGATGATTTGAGAGAAAACGGTGTAATCAATGACGACAGGAATGTGGAACACCCATGTCGAGGACACATTGGCAACACCTGTGTAGAATCCGACGCTTGCTAGGGCACCAGCAAGACCTCCAACGAGGCCGATGAACATGTGCTCGACCGTGAGGATGATGGCTAAGCGCGAACGGCTTGCGCCAAGAACTCGGAGTGTGGCGAGTTCAGCATCACGCTCACTCAGATTGATGAGCAATGTGTTGAACAGAATGGCAATGGCCATCAGCGCACCAAGAACATAAATCGATTGCATGACCGCTTTCTGTTGCTCGATGAGTTCCTCAAACGTTGCAACCATAATCTCCTTCTCAACGATTGAAACGGTTGAGAATCGGATGTCTTCGATATCAACACCGTCTTTTGTAACCAGCAATGCTCCGTTTGCCTCTTGTCCAACTATCGGCTCAACATCAGCACGATGCATGTAGATAGATCGGCTTAGTTCACGAGCAATACCGACGATCTTGATGTTGTGATCCTCGCCTTCAAACTCAATTGAGATGGTATCGCCGACACTGTAGCCTTCGAGTGCTGCAGATCCCTCGTCAAGAATGCCTTCAACAGGTGACTGCCCTACCTGAGGGAGATTTCCGTCGAGAAGATTCAGTCGATGGAGGGCATCATCTTGTTCAGAAAGAACGTCGTTGCCTTTGAGATCGATGGCTTTTGTTGTCCCTGTTATGCTAGCTTGGGCAACAAGCGTCAGCTCAAATGCGGTTGTATTCTCTTCAGCCCAAGCCGTGATGTTCTCAATACCTGAAGGGAAAGCAGCAATTTGGTATTCCCAGTTTTCTTGTGCATCGGTCGCTTCCGAGAACGCTCCGGTGAATCCAGCTACAAACATCATGTTTCCTCCGAGAATCACCATAGCGAGCGAGAGAGCGAGCAGGGTTGCAAGCAATCGGGCAGGCTTGCGGAAGGTTGAGCGCAGACCAAGACCGATGCCGGGAGGAAGAGCAGAGGTAATCTTGGTCAGGATTCGATTTGGTTTCTTATCCGATCCTTGGCCGAGAATGTCGAGTGGTTGCAATCGAGCCGCCTTCCATGCTGGACGGATACCAAACAGGAAGGTGATGAACA
>JBMYJV010000141.1:0-3546 GCA_049594755.1 Candidatus Poseidoniaceae archaeon | reverse complement strand
TTCCAGAGAACTGGTCGGACCATTTCCATGCACCGTTTGACTTCGGTCGCTACAAGCAGGGTGATGTTGTTCCGTGGCAATTCGGAATTCCTGAATTGCCACCTCTTGCCCTTGCTATGCTTGCGAACGCTCAACCTGGGTCGGATGAATTGTTCTCCGTTCTTGGTGCAGGAGCAGTGGCGTTCTCGGAATATGTTGAGCGAGTTACGGGTCATCCTGCGACCAAATTGACAGCGCATTGCAAAGGCCTCGATTTACCTGCATGGGATCCACGTGGAAAGCGAGGAAATGCCATGGCGTACATGACTGCGAACGTGGGTGCTTCGCACATGCGTGCTGGCTACAAGGAACCAACGGGTTTGCCGAACGCTTCTGCTGTTGATTTGATGGAAGAATTGATTGAAAGCCAAAACAGCATTGTCATTCGAGATTCAATGATTCTCTGTGCATTCGCCAAAGGCGCAACTCCCGATGAAGTCATGTTGGGCGCATGGAATGCGATCACGGGAGATGACGCTACGTGGGACGACTTGATGCAAAGAGCGAGTATGCAATGGGATTTGGCTCGCAAGTGGAATGTCGAACATTGGCGTCGAGTTGGTGTTGAGCCAATGGATGCAGACCTGCTCTCATGGCGCTTGCGCAAGGAACCCATCCCTGCTGGTGTTGCAGCAGGCATGGTTTCGTTTGTTGATGATGACGATGAAAAAGCCTGCATGGAGAAATACTACGCATTAAGAGGATGGAAACCGGATGGGACTCCATAAACGGGGTATTCCATGCATCCTACCGCAAGTAAGGCATTGCTGTTGGTCCTATTGATTGCATCGCCTTGGATATTGGTTCAAGGATGGATTTTTGTCGGTGCTCAAGACGAGTCCATTTCTTCCATGGAAGCCTGTCCAGAAGGCAGTGCGAACTGTGCCCATCTTGGTGGAAATGCGAACTATCGAATGGATGGAAGCTCAACGATCATCGATCGATCGATGGAGGACATTCGTTCAGACTTAACCGACTACATTGCTGAGTACGACTGTAAAATTCTCGTTGAGGATGGTTCGGATTCCTTGTATTATGTCCATTTCGTTGAGCGTACTCCATTTTGGTTGTTCCCGGATGATGTCCTGGTTTCCATCGAGCAAATCGATGAAGACACCGTCAACATTGAACTCCATTCCCAGTCTCGTTTAGGACTTGGTGATATGGGTGTGAACCCAGAACGCTTGGAGCGAATTTACGATCAACTCGTAGGCTGAATCAGTTCGTCCCATCCGTATGGATAACCACTTTCATCGATGAGCAGCACATTGACACCCAAGCCCGTTTTGTGAAAAGCAATCAATTGAATGTCGTGGATGGAATGTCCTGTTGGTGCAATGCCAAGAACAGGCAATTCCTTTCTGGAAAACCAAGAACGTTTTGTTTTGGGTGCGTGTTCTGTTCCTAAACTACGACGCGTTCCATCAACATCATCAAACCAGGGGAGTGGTCCTTCAGGTGAAAATCGCAGACCAAGAATCATGTCGACGCCTGTGGTTTCTTGTGCAGCATCTGTGTCTGCTCCGCTCGGAATCGCAGGAGCATTTGGATGCGTATGCAACCAGTGTGTGAACCGGCCTGCTCGAGAACCGCGTTGCCCTGAAAAGAGATCATCGGTCCATTCTTCTGGGAGATGATGAACGGAATAGGAATCGCCACGGTTAACGACATGAGCCTCTTTGATGACGTATCCTTGACCACCAAAGAGGTTTGAAACATGCTCTTGTCCTTCAAAGGCAGATTCGACTTCATCGATGTGTTTTCGATTTGGGTCAACATCGAGACCGACGAGAATTTCATCCGGTAGTGACTGAAGTGCCCACACAACGAGTTCACGAAAAACAGGTCCGGGAAGGTGCAACTGTGCCGCATAGGCATGCCTCATCGAGTACGATTCTGCGTTGTAGGAACGCATCGCATCAACCAACCAGGTTTCGACCACGCACCTTCCACTGCATCATCCTTCATCAAGGGGCGCTTGTAGGAGAATCCTTGAAAACACTGGAGTGTATGTCCTTCTCATGGCGAAGAAGCGAGGAGGGTTTGGCCGTTTCCTCGGTGCACTCACTGGAACGCCATACGAACGTCTTCTCAAGCAAGTGGAAAAACTTGCAAATGAGCACGCTGATGATGAGCGGAAGCTTGGAAAAGCACTCAAGAAACTCGTCGATGTTGTCGGAACAGCTTACGAGGAAGAGGAAATTGACGAAGACGAACACGACCTTGTTATTGAAGCCATCGAAGAGGCAGATCCGAAGGGACGTTCGTTCCCGAAATTTGCCGAAGAAGATGCATTTTATGCCAAAGATGCGCCAGATGCTCCGGAATTGAACCTTGGTAAGCGCAAGAACTTGGACGAGTTGATGACAGCATCAGGAAGAGAATTCACGGGTAGTTTTGGACGTGACGAATTTGATGAATTTAAGGCACGTATGACGGAGGATTTCTATGCTGACTCGGATGAAGCCATCCAAGCGGGTGATCACCATGCTACAATTCGAACTGAGAATCGAGTCTTTACCGATGAAGAAGATGAATTGCAGAATGTCAAAGCAATGATTTCACAGGAATCAGGACTTGTTGATCCGACGGTTGTTGAAGAAGAGGAAGAAGAATCCTTTGAAGACGACGAGAATTATTCCATCGATGAGGATGGAACAGAATGGTTCCAAGACGATGATGGCTACTGGTGGTACCGTCCTGATGGAGAGCCTGATTGGTTGCCTTGGGAAGAGGACGAAGACTGATCACGACGGAATCGGTTGTTGGTCCCACCACGGTGGAGCAAGGAACCACGCTTCATGATCAACTGGACGATCAATCAGTGGCAGTCCGATGGTTCCACCATCGATGGACAATCCACCCAATGGGTTGGTTGCGCATGGGCCAGGCAAGTAATCCTCACCAGTTTCAGTCAATTCGATGCGGAGTGTATGTCCAGCAGGAACGATGACGTCGAGTGGGTTGAATTCCATAAGCATGGTATAGGAGGAAAGAGGTGCAACAGGATTTGCATCGTAACCTCCGTCACGGTAACGTAGGTCCATTGTTGCATGACCGAGCCGAAGATTGAGGGTGTCATCGTACAACGTAGCAAAGATTTGTCCACCGTTGCATGCCTGTGTTGATACATCAAGATGCAATGTTGGTAGCCCTGAGATATGCAAGCCATCCGCATAGACTTGGCTCGTGAGCGTCACAGACCCTCCCAGACCTGTAACAATTCCATCACCACTCCATTCGGTTCCAATCCCTTCCATTTGCCACTCCATATCTTCAGGAGGCCAAGTTTCCTCAACGTGCCACTGTCCATCATGCGTTTGAATCTGGACCATCGGTTCGGGTTCTTCTCCAATATCCTTGAGATAATATTGGAACCAACTATAGAGTTCAACAGCCCAATCCATTCGACTCATGTTCGGATAGGCTTCGCCTCCGTAACCGCTTCCAAGCTCACTGTGTCGGTCGGGTTGATCGGGATAATTGTGCGCCCATTGTCCTGCGATT
>JBMYJV010000140.1:0-3564 GCA_049594755.1 Candidatus Poseidoniaceae archaeon | reverse complement strand
TGGCGCGATTGACTCGTCGAACCCTGAGATAGCCTTTGCTGGGTTGGAGATGAGGTGGGTCCGCCTCCCAAGGCATGACCGTTGTTATTCAAACTGACATTTGATACCATCCCCGAATCGTTGTGCTTTCATGGATTTGAACGACTCTTTCATAACCATCAGTCCAATGGATGTAACATGGACCAACCACTGCGTATCGTCATCGCAAAACCCGGACTTGATGGTCACGATCGAGGTGCAAAGGTTGTAGCACGTGCACTTCGAGATGCTGGTCACGAAGTCATCTACACAGGCTTACGTCGAACACCTGAGCAGATTATTGAAACCGTTCGTGACGAGGACGCTACCCTGCTCGGCCTCTCTTCACTTTCTGGAGCGCACGGCCATTTGTTTCCTCGTATCTGTGAAACACTCCGCGACCATGACATGGGCGATGTGATCGTCTTTGGAGGTGGGATCATCCCAGAAGACGATTGGCCTCCATTGTTCGAAGCAGGTGTGCGTGCATTGTTTGGACCAGGTACAACCTCAGAGGAAATGGTCGAATTCATTGCAACTGCTGTGAGGCGCGATGATGCGGGTGTGGGGCACGGCGCAGGATGGCACTGGAACCAATCAGCGTGAAGGTGAGACCTTGGACGAGCGATTTGATGCCGCATCTTCTGGAGACCGCCGCGCACTTGCTCGCTTGCTTTCATCGATTGAAAACGGTGAATTGAAGATTGAAGAGCCCCAACGAAATCATTCCGATTGGAACATTCTTGCTCTAACAGGGCCACCTGGCGTTGGGAAATCATGTCTTCTCGATCGTATGCTCCATGAATGGGTTGACAATGGTTTACGCATTGCAGTTCTAGCCGTTGATCCTTCCTCTCCGCGTTCAGGAGGTGCGTTGCTTGGCGATCGTGTGCGCATGCGCATCGTCGATGATACTGACCGGAAAGACTCTGTCTACGTTCGTTCCGTAGCGACTCGAAAAACCAGCGGCTCCGTTCCACTTGTCGTCCGTGAAATGGCGTTTTGTCTCCTCCATGTTGGATGGGATAAAGTCGTGATTGAAACCGTAGGGGCTGGTCAATCAGAGGTCCGATGTGCCGCTGTTGCAGATCGGATTGTTTTGGTCGAGGGGCCTGCCCGTGGGGACGGAGTGCAAGCAGAGAAAGCAGGTTTGTTGGAACTTGCTGATGCAGTCATTGTCAACAAATCCGACTTGGATGGTGCCCAACGGCATGCTGAAGAGTTACGTGAATCGCTTCATCTCGGTCACGAGGATGCTCCAGATGTTCTCCTCGTGAGTGCTCTTCATGGCACAGGTGTGGCTGAAGCCTCATCGATGCTGTTGACGCTTGAACAGTCCACGCGTGCAGGTCGCGCACGCTGGAGAGAGCGACTTCTTTCGCATCATGAACGGCAACTTCTCGAGCATTCCAAATTCGATACGCTCCTGTCAAGTATTGAGGAAGGTTTGATGTCCTTCGAAGATGCATACGCTCAATTGAGGAACGGAAATGAGTGATCAAGTCGAACTCACAAATCCTGTCGAATTGTCTGTTGGTGGCATGTCAGGCCACATTCTTCGTCGAGGTATTCATCTTGCCATGTCCTTTCTTCCTCTGTTGTATTTTGAATTTGGACAAGACGTTGCAGATGCAGTTTCACTCTCGCTGGCTCAAGTCGTCTCCTCAATCATCATGATTGCCGTCTTTGGAGAAGCTCTTCGATTACGCATGGGCTGGACCGTGGTTGGTCAGCGATCCTACGAGGCCAAGCAAGTCTCGGCCTTAGCCTGGGGGGCTCTTGGCGTTGGAATGGTGTTTCTTCTCACTCCAGAAGCAGCCTATGCTTACCCGTTGATTCTCAGCCTTTCATTGGGCGATCCACTGCTTGGGGAATTGCGTCGAAAAGGCGCTTCAACGCAGACCGTTATCTGGGCTGGAATGCTTGGAATTGCCGTTATTTGGGCTGCATGTGCGTATTTGGTTGAGACGCCTTGGATCTTGGTGCCCATTATGGCACCCATTTGTGTTGCAGCGGAGTGGCCTCGATTACGATACATCGATGATAACGCAACAATGTTGTTGATTCCTCTCGCTGTGGTTCTCATTTTTGACCCATTTTTGGGTGTCATGTGAGACCTTCTCGCCGCCATATTGAAGAATCGAGTCCTCTAGGATGGTTTGTTGGTAAGCATGTACGGCGACAATGAATCCAAAGAACCTCCACAATCGGTTTACTACACTTTCTTCGGTATCGCAGTGATCTTGCTCGCTGTAACAGCCTTCAAGTATCCGCTTTGGTGATGTTAACCAAAAGCAACGGTATATAGGCGAACGCCGATTATTGATACTCATGTGTGGGCTTGCAGGGATGCTTGGTGCTCCTGAGCCCAGCACTGTCAAGAAGATGATTCAACTTCAGAATCATCGTGGTCCGAACGGCTCGGGGTTCTGGTATGATGAATCCATCTGCTTAGGGCATGCTCGCCTTGCCATCGTCGATTTGGAAGGCAGCCCTCAACCTATTCAATCGCAAGATGGCAACGTTTTGATTGCGAACGGAGAAATCTACAATTTTGAGTCACTACGCTCCTCGATGCCAGATTATCCTTGGACCACATCAGGGGATAGCGAGACAATCCTCGCTTTGTTTGAGAAAACATTGGGTGCGAATGTAACTCCAAGTGCGAAGGATCACGGCGCTTGGATTCAACAATTGGATGGAATGTTTGCTTTCGCACTGTGGCATCCACAGCGCAAACAGTTGATTCTCGCCCGAGATGAGATGGGCATCAAACCATTGATCCGCTCAAGAATTGGCTCTTCGCTCGTCTTTTCGAGCGAAGTCAAAGCACTTCGTGCACATTCTGAGTTTTACCCACAATTGGACGAGCAGGCATTGATGGCCCGTTTGGTTTGGGAATACCCGTTGGATTCGACGACGTTGTTCCTCGATGTGCATCAGGTTCGACCAGGTACCGTTGAAGTCTGGTCCTTTGAGAATGGAGAACCAACCCTTCTTGATTCTCACCGATTCTCAACACCTCGTCTTCATCCCCTCGAAGATTACAATGAAGAAGTTGGAGCCCAGAAACTCTTGGATGGATTCATTGACAGTGTTGGACAGCGGTTGATGGCTGATGTTCCCGTTGGAATTGTTCTGTCAGGAGGACTTGATTCGTCCCTTGTTGCGGCTGTTGCGAGCGATGCTGCGCATCGATACAACCGGCCTATTCCTGAATGCTGGACCGTTGCAGAGAGCGAAGACAATCCCGATTGGATGGCTGCAGAAGTTGTCGCTTCGTCTCTCGATCTCAAGCACCATCAATCCATTATGGAACAGGATTCCTTCGCCCGACATCTTCCCTCGCTTTCTTGGCATGGAGAGGATCTTGATGTCTCCGTGCTGTTCTTCCAGCCACTGTTCCAAACCATGGCGCAATCTGTACGCGTCGGACTATGTGGGCAAGGAGCAGATGAAATCCATGCAGGATACCCTCGTTATGCTGATTTGAATGCTCATCGCCATGAACTTGAACATCGAATATCAATGCTCAATCATCCATTT
>JBMYJV010000139.1:3206-3570 GCA_049594755.1 Candidatus Poseidoniaceae archaeon | reverse complement strand
TCGCGTAGGTCGTCCCAGTTTTTGTGGCGGAATTCTGCATTTTCATCGAAGCTGACCTTCGCATCCAAAGCAAACATCTCATCGTCACCTGTTCGGACCAAGGGGTTGATTTCGACCATTGCACAGTCCTCTTGGACAAACAGCGCATATAATGAGCGAAGCATCTTTGCAAACGACTTGTGTGCTGCACCAGAGAGTCCGAGTGCGAGACCAAGATCACGAACTTGGTAACCCATCAAACCTACATTGGGATCAACGTTGACCTTGTGCAACAATTCCGGAGTTTCTTCAGCGACCTCCTCGATGTCCATTCCACCTTCCGTCGAGGCCATAATGAGAACTGATTTCTCTTCTCGGTCGACCA
>JBMYJV010000139.1:0-3196 GCA_049594755.1 Candidatus Poseidoniaceae archaeon | reverse complement strand
GATTCAACGTACAGATGATTGACGAGTTTGCCTTCTTCGCCAGTTTGCTTGGTCACAAGGACGTGCCCCAAAATGTTGGTAGCATACGTCTCAACATCCTCTCGAGAAAAAGCGATTTTTACGCCCCCTTCCATCAAGAGATCTCCTGTGTTTGGACAGTACAGGTTTCCTTTGCCACGTCCACCAGCATGGATTTGAGATTTGACTGCAACAACCTTTGACTGAAGCGCATCATAGGCCTGAAGTGCATCTGCAACGCTTGTGCAGTGGACGCCATCGAGAACCTTCACGCCATGGGCTTTGAACAGTGCTTTACCTTGGTATTCGTGGATATTCATTGTATCACTAATTCTTCCGAGCAAAAGAACGCCTTTGAACTGTGCGGCTACGTTGTCTCAATCATCCAACGCACCAACACTACAAGTTGAAAAGCCAAAACAGTGCGCCTCAAGCATGCAGGTCGTGGTCTTGGCAGGAGGTTTCGGGACACGATTGCGTCCCTGGACCTATGAAATTCCAAAACCAATCCTACCAATGTTGGACAAAACACTTCTCGAACACGTTGTCGAAGTTGTACCGAGCGACAAAGTCGACGAGGTTGTTGTAGCGGGTGGATACAAAGTTGATGACATTGAAGCATACTTCAAAGAGGCGGATGTCGCTTACGATGTTCGAATCGTCAAAGAAACTGAACCACTCGGAACAGGAGGTGCACTCGGCAACTGTAGAGACGTCGTTTCAGGACAATTCGTCTGTCTAAATGGCGACATAATCTCATCTCTCGACATGCAAGTTGGGCTTGATTTGCATCAAAAAAACGGTGGCATAGGCACATTGGCACTTTGGGAAGTTGAGGACCCAACACGTTTCGGAATCGTAGGTCTTGATGAGGAGCAACGCATCACGCAATTCAAAGAAAAACCAACACCAGAAGAGGTCTTTTCAAATCTCATCAATGCAGGATCTTATCTGTTCGAAGACGATATCTTCGACTACATCCCTTTGGGTCGTAGTTCCCTCGAGCGCGAAGTATTCCCCGTCCTCGCTGAAGAGCGTAAACTGAACGGTTTCTCCTTTGATGGCTATTTCATCGATGCGGGAACCCCGCAAAGCTGGTCTCTCGGTGTTGAAGCAAGCATTGCACACCAACGATGGAAAGGTGGCAAGCGAATCGATTCCAATTGGCATGCAGACGATTCCGTCAGCATCCAAGGCGATAGCAACGTCGAGAACAGCATGCTCTCAACAGGAGCATCCATAACATCTGCTGAACTCAACAAATGCAGCCTTCTCAACAACGTCCGAGTCGGAACCAATTCGAAACTTAACAAGACACTCGTAGGAAGAAACTCAACCATTGGAAAGAATTGTGCATTGGACAACGTGGTTGTCGATCACAATTCGATTGTTCCAGACAATACCGTTCTATCCGATGCACAATGGCCGCTTATCGAGTGATAGAACGGAAGATATCAAGAAGAATTAGTGTGTGGGATTATCATGCAGCCCCTCATTGTTGTCAATTTCAAAACGTATGCGACGGCCATGGGTCAGAAGGCAGTCGACTTGGCACAAGCGATGGAACGGGCATCAAAGGACCATGTGAGAATGATTGCAGTCGTCTCTGCCTTTGACCTCCATGCAGTCAAACAAGCCGCACCATCCTTGGAAGTGTGGAGTCAGCATCTCGACCCTGTTGGACAAGGGTCCTTCACAGGTTGGCTTCAACCTGAAAACGCTATAGAAAGGGGTGCTCAAGGGACAATTATCAACCATGCAGAGCACAAAGTCGACATCGAACATGTCCAACAACTTATGCAGCAATTACCGGATGAGTTCCCGATGTGTGCATGCGCAGCCGATGTTGATGAAGCACATCGACTAGCGGAGCTCGGCCCGAACTTCATTGCTGTGGAACCACCAGAACTCATAGGCGGAGACATTTCAGTGACAACAGCAGATCCTGCTATTGTTTCGGACACGGTCAATGCCGTTCGTGCAATCAATCCTCAGGTTCGAGTCCTTTGCGGCGCTGGTGTGAAGGACGGAAAGGACGTCAAAACCGCTGTTGAACTCGGCGCACATGGCGTCTTGCTCGCCTCTGGTGTGACCAAAGCGAGCGATGTTGATGCCGTTCTTGCTGACCTTGTTGCCGGCTTGGAGAACTGAGGAGTTGAACACATGGCTCGCAAAACGAAGCGCAAGCCTGTTCGAATTGCCCATGAATTGTCAAGGACCCGTCGCAAGGCCATCGAAAAGGCCCTGCATGAGCATCAAATCGAAGACAGGACAGAATGGGATCGAAACTCAGAATGGGGTGATTATCGCTTCTACCGAAAACTGGTGAAAAGAGGAACCATTCGAACGATTGAACTTCCCTTGCTCGAAGTTACCATCGGGGACCCATGGTCAACCTCTGTGACCATCATTCACGGCAAACGCCCAGGCCCTACGATTACCATTCTTGGAGGCATGCATGGCGATGAACTGACAGGTCCGTCTGCTTGTACGCATTTGCTAAGCACAGCATTCACGGACCCAGAAAAGCCACTCGACCCCGAAACATTGGCAGGTACCATTCGAATTGTCCCAGTTGTGAACATGCCAGGCTACCGATCAAAATCGAGATATTTCCCAGATGGAAGAGATTTGAATCGAAACTTCCCTGGCAACTCAAAGGGCTCATCGACCCGAAGAGTTGCTGCTCAAGTATGGAAATATCTGGTCGAAGACTCGGATGCAATCATTGACTTACATAGCGCAGGAAAAGGGCGTTCAAACATGCCTCAACTCCGAGTTGATCTCGCACATGCTGGTTCAAACATTCTTGCAAAAGCCTTTGGGATCGAAATTCTTCTTGATTGCAAATGAGGAAGACATTCCTTCAATAACGTACGAAGGAGGAGGCGCAAACTGGCTCGATCAAGCATCGGTCAAAGTCGCAGTACACGGAGTCATGAACGTCCTTCGAAAACTCAAGATGGTTCCAGGGAAGCCGCACAGACCAAGATTCAGAATGCTTGCAAGTGGATCAACATGGTTGAGAGCCGGTGAAGGTGGCCTGCTTGATTTGTTCGTCGATAGCGGTTCAATCATGAAAGAAGGTGATGTCGTAGCTCGTATCTCCGATCCAGCCACACCTGGCCTGTCCGTCGATATCCTCGCTCCTGAGGATGGGCTCATGATTTGTATTGCC
>JBMYJV010000138.1:0-3575 GCA_049594755.1 Candidatus Poseidoniaceae archaeon | reverse complement strand
CTGCAACCAATTTGACAATCAGATCGTAATCTCCAAACAAGACAGTTACGTCAGCGACGTTGTCTTGATCTTTCAAATGAAGATAGACATCGTGTTCTTTACCCGGAACAACGTTCAGCAAAACATACCCTACTGCCATGGCGACCAACCGACCGTTCCTTATTCAGAATAATATCTCATCGGTCTCATCGTCTCGAGGTGACAATCGAGAAGCATGCTCCAATCGAATGTTTTCCCATTGTTCATCGCTCCAGTCTTCCGGTTTCTCACCTTCCAACCATGCAACAAACGCTTCCTCTGTCCATCCATCTGGAATTGGAGGCGTTGTTGCCATACTCAGTAGAGATGCCTCAGCCTGAGCGATGGAATCCGATGTTAGCTGCTCAAAGTCATCGAGGGACTCATCGGAAGCCCACTTGTTTTCTGTTCCTCGACGTCGAACAACGAGCGCAGTTGACACTGCGAGGATGATCAATGCAAGACCGATGGTGATCCACGGCAGCGGAGAGGTTTGTGAGGCCGTTGCCACCTCTCCTTCATTCGTTACGTTGCAATTGATTCGGCATACATATGGTTCAACTCTAATGTTCTCTGTGCTTTGCCAGAAGCCTGTTTCTCCATCTGAATCTTCACAACCAACTTCGATCCGTAATTGGTCTGTCGTTTCGTTTAAGTTTCGAGGAACTGGCCAGAGCATTTGATTGAAGCCTTCTGCATCGAGTGTTTCAATTGGCCGGAATTCCTTTGCCCAAACAGCGGAACTATTGTCATCAAGAACGGATAGTGAACACGATACATCGTCCAAACCATCGAGATCTGTTACGGAAAGTCGGAAGGAAAGATCGCTTCCAGCTTCAACGGATTGTGGTGGTGTTCCATTGATGATTGGTGGAGCATGACGGAACAACATCGGCATCTGCATCGATGCGGGATACCCATCGATGGTCGATGCGATGAGTTGGATCGAACCCTCATCCGAAGCAAATGAACCATCCAATTGGAGACGGAACCAATAGACATCATCTCCTTCTTGCTGAAGGCAAGCATCGTTGGAAGAAACCCAAGCGGGTTGCTCAATGAAAGGTGCATTCACCGACCATCCGAGTTGTCGTAGAGAAAGTTGAATGTTCTCGAGCGGTCTGTCGCTTTCGATAACGGCTCCTAAAACGGCAGGATGCCCAAACATCAATTCCGTGATGGAACCTTGCTGGTTGCAAGGAATCATTTCGACAATTCTCGGAGCATTCAGTACAAGTGGAATGGCCGAAGACGCCGTAGACTCAACACCTCGTGAATCCTGAAGACGGACGACGATTGTGATGTCACCAGCTTCAAGCAAGTCTTCAGGAGGATTCAGATTGATGATGGCCTCACCACCATTGACTGTCCCTTCTGTCGACAGGACCTGTAAGCCAAAGCCTGGCCAATCAATTTCAATGTCTGCGAGATAGTCATTTGCGAAATCATCTACGTCTGATACAACGATGCGCAGGAATTCATCACCGTTGTCAACAATGCGGTCGATGCTATCGTTGGATTTGTTTTCAATGAACAACTCGATTTGAGGTTGTGCATCTGCGACTTGTAAGGTCCGTTGAGCAACCAAACTGCCGTCGTCTTTTCGCATCTCGACATCGATACTGTTGACGGGCGATCCATTCTCAACCATGTACGATGCTTCGTAACAATGGTGATTGGCATCGCTCATGTTCACGTGAGTAATGTCTCCCAACGTACCTCGTGAGACGAGGAATTGCGGCTGTTCGAGTGCAGGATTGTGGTCAACATCGAGGACGCAGCCGGTCAGCGTTTGTTGCACACCTCGTTGAATACCCATTGGCGTCGTGGAAGGCAATTGTGTGACACCGAGCCATGATATGTCGGCATTGGAGACGTGAGGCCCGAACCACGATGCTGGTGCGTCAACGACCGTTGAGACGTTCTCAACCACAATACTCGTCTGAATCGAGAGACCGTCCGTGGCAGTAACATGCAAGGCGAGATACCCCGTTGTGACATTGATTGGAAGTGTAATCATCGCTTCCCATGTCGTTCCATTGTCATTCGACCCCATACTGCCCATGTTCCAAGTCGCGTTGGCAACGGAACACGTTGGACAGAGGACGGCCCATCCCATGTCAACCGATTCAACACGCTCATCGTCGGACGTGGTAACAGTACAGAGGAAAGAATCACCACGAGCATGCTCGTCTTGGTCGCAACCAACAGATTCAATCACAGGCGCATCGTTCACCCAAATCCGCATGATGATGAAATTGTTGATTGTGTTTCGTTCGAACGAACTCGAATTGTCGTGCGCATAGCGAATACGAACGTCCAACCATCCCGCTTCAGTAGGCGTAATTGGGATGGTGATGGACGTACGAGAACCTGGTTGATCGCCTGCAACAACACTTAGGTTGGTTGACGACAGCAAGACTGAACCTTGCAAATTGATGATGTCCATTTGCCCTTGTCCTGCAGACATACCAATGTTCTGGAGTCCAACTTCGATTTGACCCGTCTGACCAACTGAAAAGTTGTTCAATATTCGCGTATCCAAGAGTTCGACATCGTGCAACGTGCTTACATACGGTGCCATTTTCGGGTCACCAACAACAACCCCCATCCATGAGATGTAATCGTTTGCAGCTGCATTGGCTTCAGCGAAATTGTACCCTTGTGCATACATTGAGAACAAGACACTAGGTTGACCTACCGCAGTAAGGTATGGTTCATACACATAACCTTTGACTCCGCTTACACCATCTTCCAACAAATCAGCGACAAGCGATTGTCCGTACGTTGTACCCAACGTGAACGATCGTCCACCGGTTGATACGGCTGTTTCTGCAATCGAACCATTGACCCAAGACATGTGAGGTCGAATTACACGGAGTATGAAACTGTCAATGTACACCGAACCACTGGTCGATGTGGCAACAACGCTCAATGGTACTTGGATTCGGAGCGAGGTTGCATCCTCATGTGGTCTGAAACGCATAACTGCACTTCCCCAGTTGTTCTCGAACGTCTTGGAATCGGATGTATTTGTCGATACGATGTTGCCTTGCGCATCGATTCCCTCGACAACGAGTGTGTAACTTCCATATACGTCACCATCACGCTTCCCTGCTAGCGATACAATCCATGCA
The DNA here is from genome assembly GCA_049594755.1 of Candidatus Poseidoniaceae archaeon. Lineage (GTDB taxonomy): Archaea > Thermoplasmatota > Poseidoniia > Poseidoniales > Poseidoniaceae > MGIIa-L2. Next base: position 420 of record JBMYJV010000138.1, on the reverse strand, counting down.
TGCTCCTCCAACTCTGGGTCGATGGTAACGAACTGTTCCAACGAAGCCCCGGATGCACCAGAACCTGAATACGCCTGACAGTCTTGGTAGATGTCTCGGCTCAAGATGGTGATTTCATCATCGGAGAGGGCACTTTCCCAGACCATGACCTTGTCGATCATGCCCTCGAAGTACGTCGAACCTGCACGATTGACACCGAGCTTGTAGAGGTCAATGTTGTTCAAGGATCCTGTCGGGAAAGAGGTGGTTCGAACGTGCACGCCATCGAGATACTGTCGTGCTGCTCCGTTGTCAAACACGGTGACAAGGTGCATCCATTGTTGTGCTTCAATATCTCCAAAGGTGTGCGTCTGGTTGTTGTGCAATCGCCATTCTCCGTTGAAAATAGCGTGCTGGAAGGATGTATTCGAACCAGCATTG
>JBMYJV010000137.1:3299-3589 GCA_049594755.1 Candidatus Poseidoniaceae archaeon | reverse complement strand
GTAGCGGCAGAAACCGTTGTTGACCATGTCAAGACGGCGCTCGAAGAGGTGACCGTTTCAACAGATGCTCCGAAAATTTGCTGCGGAATCTCAGGCATTTCAAATCCGGTCAATGTGGCATACACATGGCCATCGACGTCGTACGAAGCAAGCATTTGTTCTTGACCATCTCCCTCAAGAATCATATCGATGATGTTCGGATCGTAATCGATTCCATCGTCTGCTGCAGGATTTGAACCACCGCCTAGTGTCCAGGTTGATGGAGTTGCATCAACGTCTCTCCACTTTCC
>JBMYJV010000137.1:0-3289 GCA_049594755.1 Candidatus Poseidoniaceae archaeon | reverse complement strand
CTTGACTACCGATCACAATGATGTATCGATAGTTCGGGATGTCATCGCCGATCACATCTTTGCTCACCGTGAAGGTGATGGTTTTTGCATCAATATCTCCTGAGACATCGATTCCGCGAGACGAGGTGCTTCCTGTTTCAGATTGGACTGCAAAGACGGCCCCTGGTTCACCTGTTCCACTGATGGCGACTTCCCATGCCCATGCATCATCGATTCGAGCATTTGCCCCATCGAGCATATCTGTTGAGCCGTAACTGGTGTCGCCCTGATCGACATAGATTTGCACGATTTGATGGCTAAATCCGTTGCTTAGGCCCCAGATGTCGGTCATTTCGTCCATTTCGAGAATGAATTGGGCGTTCCATGCACTTTGACGAATGGTCAGTTTCCTTGCATCCCACAGGCCACCATTGTTTGGTGTTGCGAAATCACTTGCAAGTGGATAGATGTAGTCTCCATCACCGGTTTCATCCCCAATGGCATCATCCAGTTCAAGCAAGGTCACCCACTCTTCAAGGTCAGGAAGAACCATTTCAGCAGGTGCTGGTGGTGCCATCTCCTTGTCTTCACCATCACCGTAGGCGAGCGAATCAGCGAGAGCTGCGACGACCTTGATGCGTGTCGAATAACGTGGTGCAAGCCCAATCTCGGACCAAGGGATAACAAACTCGTAGACATCCTGAACGGCGCAACCACCGAGTCCAGAACTTCCGCTCAAGACCCATTGCTCCTGATCACCAGTCTTGCCCTTTGCAGTGAAGAGGTTCCATTTGGCACGCCCATCGTCGCGCAAAGTTTCGAAGTCAAAAGCAACCATGTATTTGGATGGGAAACTGAGAATTTGGTTGCCATAGTAGGTACGGAAATTCGTTTCTGCCTCGTTGAAATTGACCGCATTGGGTTGCATGAAGTAGAGGGCTAAATCAGGAGATTTGCCATCGAGTGACATATTCTCAAGTTCCGAAATGGTGGTTGCATCCACTCGGACAAACACGTTGGAAGCGTCATAGCCGACATAGAACTCCTCAATGTTGAATGGTGCTCCTTCAACCGGTGCGTCGTAACGTGCAGCACCGTCCCATTCACCGGGTAATGCAACACCATCGACCATCGGTTCAATGATGGATGAGGCAGCAGGCGATGGAACGGCAGGATTGGTCCATAGGTCTTGGAGATAAGGTGGGAGATCGAGATTGACCGCTCGATAAATGTTGGAGAGATGGACCTTGAAGAGAACGTCCCAGTTCTCGTCATAGCCACTGTCTTGATCGAGACCATACCACCAGAACCAGTCGCTACCTTCAGCGATGTACAACGATTCCCACGCAGCTTCGAGACCCGGATCGTTTGGATTGTCTGCTTCGAAAGCGACCAATTGCTGACGTGCTTCAACAAGACGTTGCCAAGCAAGGGATTCTTCTTCTTCACCAGCCCAGGTACGCAGCGTTCCGTCAATCCATGAACCCGTCCCAATGGTTTGAATTTCTGGCAATGTTGGTTCTGTTTCGAGGAATTCAGATGGTGTCGTGGTTACGATGGTTGGATGCGTTGCCAATCGACTGTACCATTCCGCCATGAATGGACGAGCGTTGTCTTGATGTTGGAACTCGGACATGAACATCCAATTCTCTCCATCCAAGGCAACAGTGAGGAGATGTTCGGACGGGTCTTCTCCAGCATCGAGCAGTTGTTGTCGAATGTTGTCAAGATAGGCAATGAAATCAGAAACTGCGGCTTCTGGCGTCATTGTTCCATATTGGAAAGCAATTCGATCCGAGATGACACGATCACGGAAGATGACAGCTACTTCACCACCATCAGCACCCGTAACTTTCCACGGTGTTGCCAAGTTTGTGACATCCTCTACATCGATGTAGTCACCGTTTTGATTGGTCGATTGCTTGAGAATTTCCTCATCGGTAACCATCCATTCGATGCCAACATCGGTTACTGGTTGAACCATGGCTGGAGAAACTGCTTCCTCACTCGGCCACATTCCAGTTGGACGGAAACCAAGTTCGTCCTCAAACAAATCCATTCCTGTGATGAGATGGTTCTGTACATCCTCTGGCCATGCTTCTTTGTTGACGCGAATGCCGTCTTCCATGGTCCAGCCTTCCATCATAAGCAGAGGCATGATAGGATGGTAGTACGGTGTGGTCGTAAGTTCGACTTGTCCGTTTGCAGCAAGCTCACTGTACATCGGCAAGACGTTGCCCATGTGGGCATGTTGGGCATCGAGAACGTAGTTCAAATCGCTCAATTCATAATTCCCACTTTGCATGAACAAATCGATGAGACCTTGGTCGCGATGACTCGAGTTGTAGGACCCGAGGACGTAATCAGGAGAGAATTGGTAAAGATACCAAAGGACTTGAAGGTCGAGGAAGTCCTGCGGTGGAAGGAGGTCATCGTCCATGATGGTTGCAGGTTTGAGATTGTGGAGTGTGTTGTCGTAGAGTTCCTTGTAGCGTGCACTCGAAGGGTGAAGCCAACCGAGTTTCGGGTCATCCTCGGAAACGTTGTATATCCAACCACTGTTCCAAAACGATTGGAATTGCATGGTGTGGAGTTCAAGATCTGTTGCATTTGGATAACCACCTGTTGCCCATGATCTCTTGGCGATGTCTGTATGTACATCGAGGGTCTCCTGCTCGTGGTAATCGACAAGTTGCTCGATGAACGAGGGCACAAGGTTGTACGTTACTTTCGTTCCAGTATCAGCAAGAATGCCAGGTGAATCGACGTATTCTGTCATGGCATGGACACGAACCCATGGCATCTCATACATGCCCGTTAGTTTGTTCTTGTAGTACGGTTGATGCTGGTGGAAAACAATAGCAAGATTGAGTGCGTCATCAACTTTACCGGCCGCTGCTGGTTGTATAACTGGCAGTTGGTTTGGTGATGTTGCATTGTTGACATTCTCGATGTGCCATACATGTGTGAACGTTTCAGCTCCATTGTTGCTCGCAGGATTCTGGTGCGGGAACGAAGCCCACACATTTCCTTCGTCTTGCCATTGTGCATACATCATGACATCCAACGATGTTGGTGAGCCAATCTCAGCCCATGGAATGGCAATTTCGGTCACCATGTTCCCTTCCCATCCTGCGAAGAGATCAACCACATAGGCACTGTCGACCCATGCACTTCCATCGTATGAAACAAGGCGGAAGTACGTATCATCCTCGAGAACAAATCCATAATTCGCAGCAAATGGAAGCGTGTGAGAGAAGCCCCAGTCCTTGCTCAGGACAGATCCGTCAGTTGAGGTGTTGAGGTAAAC
>JBMYJV010000136.1:0-3614 GCA_049594755.1 Candidatus Poseidoniaceae archaeon | reverse complement strand
GATGGTGGTTCTGCCGATTTCAATTCTGACGCACTTCGTAGCACTCGACCAAAGTCAAGTCGATGTGCTCGCTTCCAATCTTTGGTTGATACTTAGCCTACCAATCGTCGTCATTGTCGCAGCAAACCTCGGTGCTCGATTTGGTCTTGCTAAGGTTTCCGAACAGCGGATCATGCAATTGTTTGTTGCAGTATTGCTTGTGATTGGAATTCGATACGTCCTCGATTTGAGTTCGAAGTTCCTGTGAATCAGCACGCATCGAAGGCTTCGATGAGATACTCAGTGATTGGACTTGTCCAAGCAAGTTCACTTATTCCATCACGGCCTTGCAGTGCATAGGCTCGCACGACGTCTCGAACACGCACGTTTCCATCGGAAGAGCGAGCCAAAATGGTTGCCGCTTTCACTGCTTTTCCGGTACCATGCGGATCGTACACCGTATCAAGCGCTTCTTCAAGGAACCAATCCGCTTTTCCTCCTGGCTCGCCCTCGTACGTCTTCTTTGGACGCTTGGCACCAAAGAGTCCTCCTGACTTGGGCTTGCTCTTGGCTTTGGATTGTGTTTTCTTTGGTTCTGATTTCTTCTTTGGTTCAGCCTTTGCAGAAGACTTCGATTTGCCATCTGCTTTGAATTCCTTTTCGAGTTCAGCACGGATTTCGGACTCAAGTTTCTCTCGTAGCGCATCTTCGTTACCATCAGCAGCGGCTTTTGCAGCACGAGCAACAGCATCATCGCGCTCGTCCTTGAGTGCCTGAATCACGTTGACGTAATGACTTGCAACTTCAATGAGAGCGGTTTCCATCGCAGCTTCCATTTGCATTGAAACAACATCGGAGGATGATTCACGCCACTTCCTCCATTGCAACATGGTGTTGTTGTGAATGTCTGAGCCACATTTTGGACAAAAACTTCGCTTCGGTGGTTTCAGCACTGGAATGGCTCGCATAGCATCTGGATCAATCCCTTCATGCTCACCACTTGCCACATCGTGAATGTGTGTTGAAGCATCCATTCCATGGTTCATGGCATCTCGAAACATGCCATCGGACATGTCCAATGTTCCTGCTTTGATCATGTCCCATCCGGTTGTTCCTTTCACGACAGCACGAACGGCAGCATTGGCGGCAGGCGATTGTCCAAACTCGTGCTTCTTGAGTGGTGAAATTTCATCACCCGCACCTTCGAACGCTTGACCAATGTCGAAATGTTCACCATCATCTGCAGCAGCAGCGATACCCATCGTAATTGGATTTGCACCCTCTTCAACACGAGCGATCATATCGAATTTTTCGGCCATTGAGAGATCTTCTCGATGACGAATTACTTCCTTGATTTGGTTCAAGTCATGGCCTGTTGAAGTGATTGGACCTTGAATTGTCAAATCGTGGCCACAGGAGAGACAGAACTTCGCTGCGGCTTCGACACCTGCTTCACACGTCGGACAAAAGACGCCTGCCATGTTGTTGAGATGGTCCGACCTCTTTTCAACTCTTAGGGTCAAGAGAGTGCTAACATCAAGGTTCTACGCTTTGTTCAAGACATGCACGTAGCAAGTTCACGATTGTTGATTGATCCAGTTCTGTAAGAATGGTCGGCAATCGGGGTCCACGTTCCGTACCCATGATGCAAAGGTAGAGTGCTCTGTAGGCATGGCGTGGTGACATGTCTTGGGACTTCGCCGTGTTTGAAATCGTAGATTGGATGCTCGAAGCATCCCATTCACAGGTCTCAAGCGCATCAATGAGTGTTGGAAGGATGGTGAGATTCTCATCATCCAAATTTCTGACAGCCTCCACATCGGGTTCTTCGAGAATGGTAATGCGTAGTTCATCGGGAAAATGTCGAGATTGAATCCAGGTTCGCATCCGATCCAGTCGGTCAATCATCGATTGGGCAACGTTACCTGCGAGACCTAGAGAGGTCCAAACATCTTCGTCATTGGATTTTGTTTGTGCAAGCATGGCCAGATGACGGAAGGTAACCTTCGATGTCTCTTCGAGCGGAGATATGAGTGACAATTCAAGAGCAGTTTTTGCATCTTCGATAGCGACCATTTGCCGCCTGCTTAAACCCTCTTTTTGCATTTCTATAGAGAAATCTCGTGCAGTGGTTCGTTCAAATTCATCTGCCAAATTGACAAGGCCCATACCCGTATCAAACTCAATCGCTTTGTTGGGTTTTGTTGATGCGACGAGGTAGCGAAGAATTTCAGGCGGTACGAGGGAAAGAGCCTCCAATGGGCCGATGGTATTGCCAGATGAAGAGGACATCGCTCCTTGGCCTCGCAAACTGATCCATTCGTAGGTGAGGTCGACAGGAGCTGCCTTTCCAAACAATTCGACAATCTCCTTTCCGGTATCGTACGACCCCCCAGCAGCACCGTGGTCTTTTCCAAACGGTTCCATTGTGACGCCAATCCAAGCCCATTTTGCTGGCCAGTCGATACGCCAAGGAAGCTTCCCTTCTCCCTTTGTTACATCGCTTGTACCTTCATTGCCCTCTGCATCAACCCAAGATACGATTGGGTCGTTCCATCCAGTCACACGGATACCATCGATGGAGCCTTTCGAATCGATGGGATTCCAGGGAAACCAATCATCTGAGAGTTCACGACTCGAAACACGCTCTATAATTTCACGAATCTTGTCTGCATTGTTGCAAGCAATTCGAGCCGTTTCGGCAAAATTCCCATCTGCATAAGCCTCGTAGTTATCGATGAACCTTGGTCGAACGTCGATTTGCTCGAGGGCTTGTCTGAATGGTTCAAGGAAATGGTCTGCATAGGAAATGCCTTGATCAAAGCGATCCATATCTGGACGGCCTTCTGCGTTTGGAGGCGGTATTTGCTTGAGTTGGTGGCCAATGTATTCTGAATATGAATCATCGAGAAATGAGTAGACCTTTCGTAGAGGGTCCGCACTATCAATAATAAAGACAAATTCGACATCCAGTCCTGCCTTCTTTGCGGCTTTGGCAATCATATCGCCAGTCAATATTTCACGGAGATGGCCAATGTGGAATTCACCACTCGGCGTAATACCGGTCGAAACGATGTGATGTTGCCCTCGTTCGGAGAGCCGTTGTGCGACAACATCCGACCAATGCATGAACTCACCTCAGACTGGTACGGCTCGAATCAACCCACGGAGCGGAACATCATCGACTTCATTGCGAACGGTTTTGTTGACCAGGACTAGTGCGAGAACAACTTCTCCACCAGCCGCTCGAATGGCAGCAATGGTGTTGCTCATGGTGACGCCGCTCGACAAAACATCGTCAATGATGACGACCTTCTTGCCACCACCAACTTGGCCGTACTTGTTGGACAGTGCGCCTGCACCAGGTTCGCCATCGACGTTACGATGGATAGCAATCTCAACGTCGAGTGATTGTGCTACCTCGTGTGCAAAGGCAATTCCATTGATGGAGATGCCGACCACAGTGTCGACGGTTTCAACCTCTTCGATGACAACATCTGCCATGATTTCGCCAACGGCAGTAATGCGAGCAGGTCGAACACCGATGGTCCTCCATCCAACACGCACGTCCGTTGGTCGTTCAGAGGTTGAGTCGGTAAGGAGCCACTGGATGGTATCCTGAGAAAGCGACAATT
>JBMYJV010000135.1:0-3660 GCA_049594755.1 Candidatus Poseidoniaceae archaeon | reverse complement strand
GGAACTCGCTTGTAATTCGGAACAACCAGTGGATCTCGAGGATGCTGTTGTTGAGGATGGAATAGGAATTTCCGTCCATGACCACGTATCCATCAGGGTCGTTGGGTGATGGGAAAATATCACCATCTTGCCAGAACATGGTCGGATTCGATGCAGAAGATGTCGTCATCAGCGTCAAGGTCGCTTCACGAATCTTCGTCGCACTTTCACCAACGATGTGGCGAGTGATGACTTCGTAAGGCTCCGTTCGCTCATGCAGAATCTCGCCTTCTGGAATGTTGATTTCGAGGTTGACGGTCTGAATGGTGTAGGTCACGCTGAACGAAGTGAGCGTGAGAATTCCGCTGCTATCGGAAACCAAATCGATTGGAATATCGACGAATCCTGCGCCAGTGTCAGGAATACGGTCGTTGAATCCTTTGACGATGGCGTTTGTTGGTCCATTGGCATTGATGGTCTTCGATCCAACGAGCGGACCGTTTTCCTTCCAGCCCACTGTTGGTGACAATGGCGGATTGAAGTTGGCAGGAATGGGTGATGGTGCGTGAATCTCAAACCCTGGGTTGTCTGGAGCGTTGCTGTGCAATGCGACTTGGATGTCTTCCAACACTGGCGTGAAGGCAGAGTTGCTGGTTGAGAACGAAACACGCAGGCACAAGTATCCGTAACTTGGTGTGGTGAACGCCTTGGTCAATCCTGATTGTCCGAAGGAGGTCAATCCGCTGCTACAGAGGCTCGAGGTACTTCCTCCGAGTTGCACGGAGATGGAGGTGCTTGCTGGAATGGTTGCGTTGTAATGAACGGTTGCAGCAACGTACGATGGGAATGGATTGTTGTAATTTGAACGCACGTAGAAGTTCCCGCTACTGTAGTAGTTTGTTGTGTATTGGATGGTGACTTGGTCGAGAATTGGGGTAGCGGTAGAAGTTCCATTGAGCGTTGCTCGCCAGGTGATTTTGTTGCCACTGTTTGCAAAGGTCTTGGTTGAACCAACTCGAATCGACTGCCATGTTACTCCATCATCGTTGGAGACATCGATGTCGATGGACGTTCCAGTCGGTATGTAACCGATTGCACTTTCAAGTTTAATTTGGTCAACGGACCGGGTTGCAGTTGTGGTTTTTCCATAGACCGTGATTGAGGTTGATGTCGGCGTTCGGCTGTCTGTGACACCACCATCGCCCCACATGTGGATCTTTCGCGCTACGGTGTTGCAGTAGGATGTGTGATAGCACGAGTAGTAGATTTTGCCTTCGTCATCGATTTGTGTTATACCATAGTGGCCGCCGTTCGGCATTTCTTGCACGCCCATCTTGCTAATGCTGAACCCGTTCAAACTGAAATGATGGTGACGAGACCCCTGGACGTTGTACTCGTTGACAATGACACGTGGCAGGTCGACAACAAGGCCAGAGTTCTGGTTGCCTGAGGTTGACGTTGTTTTGTAGTTGTAATCCGCAGCTGTGCCAATGGACCATGTTGAGTTGATGGAACTCGGATTGCTTGGATTGACTTCCATCAGATAGCGATTGTATGTGGGGTAGGTTGATGAGTCATAATAACTCACGAACATCTTGCCAGTATCATCGTCGAAATCAACGCCTGTGAGATAGTTTGGATATCCATAGTTGGTGTAGGAGGAACACTGCCAACGGTGCGTGTCTATTTCCCCGTCTTGATCGGAATCAATCTTCTGATAAGTCCACTTGGCCAGGTAATAGTATTGGTAGGAGACCGTCCAAATGTTTCCGTTTGGGTCAACGGCTGCGTCGTACCAATAACTCGACACAGTAGAGGTACAGCCTGACGTGCTGATGCTTGCAGTGCCGAGCAGAGCACCGGTTGTTGCGTTGAATCGTTGAATGGATGGGGCAGTGTACATATTAGTGCTTGAGTATCGAGTGGCATGGATTTCATGCTCAGAAACCGGAACGACGATTCCACGGTAGTTCCAAGATGCGCTTGAGGAAACCGAGAGGTCGTTGAACTGCTTTGTGACACTGGTGTAACCTTGGTCACCGAGTGCGACGAATTGACCGGTTGCATTGATGGTGGCTGAATTCGCTGCAGAGAGATCGTTGCTGTTCCGGAAATTCGCTACGTTGTTGGTTGGGTTCCCGCGGAGCGAGATTTCATCGTTGGCCGTTTCCAAATTGGAGCGTGTTCCGTATTGGAACGATCCCGTTTGCTTGCTCGACCACTGACCTGTACCGACGCCACCGAAGTCGTTGTTGTTGGTGAAGTTGCTCCATGCTGTGGTACTCGCCTCACCGAGGAAGTTGAATTGGGCCGAGGTGACCTCAGCACCGAACGGGAATGTGATGACACCAGCAGACCCATTTCCTTGGCCATTGAAGGTGTGCGTGTACGAGGTTGCACCACCTTTGAACTGTGTTTCAGTCGTCGCAGACGAGGCGAGTGGCGCCATCACTGAAATGAAAAAGATAAGAACGAGAAATACGGCTTTACGCATAGTGTACACACCCACTACCGCAAACTATCTCACCTAAGCATATCAACGCATCGGCCCGTGGTCACGACACAGTTTTCCGTAACCGTCTTGAAGAACAGCGTTCATAGACGGCATTGAGGGGCGAATATGGCAGGTGTATTTTCTCGATGGTGGGCGGCTCAGCATGGACGTCAGTATTCGATTCTAACGACGTTTTTTGGTGCGTTCGTGGTCCTGTTTCTTGCAGGCCTCTTTCAGTTGCTGTTCCTCCAAGAATCCTCTACGTGGGGAGAGTACACTGGAGCAGCGATTGGCGTACTCGTCGCTGCTGCAACCGGATTGATCTTTGTTACACCTGAATTTTTGGTGTTCAAGGGGCACGTCAGCACACTGGATGAGCTTTACGAGATTCGAAGCACGGCGGAATTGAAGCGACGTCGCTCTGAGGGCGATCGTTCTGCTGCAGCCCTTGGTGCAGGCTACGAGGAGCGTTGGAATGCGTTTCTCCAAGAACGTGGCTTGCGACGATGACGTGGTGGCGATTCTTTGCAACCCTCCGACTCGACAAAACTCTTGTTTCGAGAGATTTTGCTTGCCGGAGGCATGATTGTTGTTCTCATTGCTGCCTTGTATGCACACACCGGATCCATGCCTCCGTTGGTCGTTGTCGAGTCCTCGAGCATGGTTCATGATGCAGATGGCGAGGTAGGAAGCATCGATGCTGGAGACCTTGTTTTGGTTCACAAGTCTTCATTTGAAAACATTGTAACGTTTGCGGAAGCGACAGACCCATCGAATCCATACTTTGGGCATGAGGCTCACGGTATGGAAGGCGATGTCGTCATTTACAAGAAAAATGGCGAAACCTCAACACCGATCATTCACCGTGCAATTCTTCGAGTTGTACCCCACGAAGCGTATGCTGCTACATCGACAGCAAATCCGTGCCCGACTGGAGGAACCTATGATGCTGAGTGGAGCATTGAAGGAAGCAAAGGGGCTTGCGTACTCACATGGGATGTACCTGGCACAAATGTTGTGAATCAAGAAAGCATCAACATCTCGTTTGATGGAATCGATGCGGGCTTCTACGACTGTGAACGCTATGTACACGCTGGTGTTGAACCCCATTTGGTCGTCCATGATTGGGTTCCGAAGCATTCTGGGCTGCTTACGCTCGGAGATGCCAACAAGTGCTCTGTTGACCA
>JBMYJV010000134.1:0-3700 GCA_049594755.1 Candidatus Poseidoniaceae archaeon | reverse complement strand
CCGAGAATGATTTGATTCAAGCGGCTGTTGGCCGATTCTGCTGTCATCACGTCACGCTTGTTGACGGGTCCAACGGTGGCTCTTCGGATTGGAACTTCGATTTTCTTCAGTTCAAAAGCAAGCGCTTCAAGGCCACCAATGGTATCGGCCTTGATGACAACACCTTCCTCATCGAGTTCAACTGAGACTTGTGTCTCTTTCTTGGCTTCATCACGTGCTTCATCGCTTGCAAGCCGAATGGTTGAGCCTGCGAGTGCTTTTTCGAGACCTTGAGCAATGATTTTGACACCTGCAGCAGCGTGAATGGTATCCACCGATTCCCATCGGTCCCCAGCATCACGCATCTCAGACATACCTCGAGCCTTCTTGAGTCCCTTGATGCGAACATCAAACGGTCCATCAGCACTGACCACAGTAATGTAATCACCTGTGTTGAGTGTACCTCGATGGAGAATGACGTCGATGGTTTTGCCCATCCCAACTTCATCTTTCATTTCGAGAATGGTTCCTTCTGCAGGTCCCAGTGTATCGGTAAGACGGTCCTCAAGGAACCGTTCAGCTAATCCTACTGTAACCGTGAGCAGGTCCTGAAGGCCTTCCCCTTCCTTCGCAGACATTGGAACAAGCGGGAAGGATTTCCTGAAATCTTTGATCTGATCGTAACGTTCCAAGTTGATGCCATGCTCTGAGACTTGACCAACAAGTTTCCAGTATCGGTCTTGGAACAGGTCGATAACATCCTTTCGTTGTTCTTGGAGGGATTCAATGAAGGAACGGTCACGTTCACAGATCCATCCATGAATACGATCGATTTTGTTTCCGGCGATGACGAACGGTGTTTTGGTCTGCTTGAGGATGTTGATGGATTCAATGGTTTGTGGCTGCAAGCCTTCCATGATGTCAACAACGAGAATCGCAATGTCTGCGAGAGCACCACCACGGTTTCGTAGTGATGCGAAGGAGTGGTGGCCAGGTGTATCGATAAAGAGGAGTCCTGGGGATTTGAACGGACGTCCACCCATCAGTTTTGCACAGGTTTCATTGAGAACTTGAGCTGGAACTTCGGTGGCACCAATGTGTTGGGTAATGCCACCAGCTTCACGATCCATCACGCTCGCTTGACGGTCACTACCGAGCGAACGAACCAAATCAAGAACGCTGGTTTTACCGTGATCGACGTGACCAAGAACCGAAACAATTGGTTGTCGATTCTCACCGCGAACGATAGGCTCTTCTTCGTTCACGTCTGTTTCGTCCATGCGACTACCTCCAAGGGAGGAAGAAAGATGCTCACTCGTAGACCCAAGCGCCCATGGTGTTTTCCCAGGTCATCAAACCTTCAGGGAACCAGAGGCCAAGTTCGAATGCTGCTGTTTCAGGAGCATCGGAACCGTGAATCATGTTGAAGCCCATATCCATACCAAAGTCGCCACGAATGGTACCAGGTTCTGCTTCACGACCATTGGTTGAACCAATGAGTTTGCGAGCAACGGAAATGGCATCACGTCCTTCCCATGCCATACAGACAACTGGGCCGGAGGTGACGAACTTGATCAATCCAGGGAAAAACGGGCGCTCCTTGTGAACATCGTAATGCTGTCGAGCGATTTCTTCGCTCGGAACCATGGACTTGAGTCCGACCAACTTGAGCCCTTTTCGCTCAAATCGACCAATGATTTCTCCAACAAGTCCTCGTTGTACTCCGTCTGGCTTGACCATAATGTAGGTTGTTTCCATCTTCTTCACCGTCCTTGGCCACCAAGAGGCCCTTTATGAGTTCACCGAATTGAATCAGCGGATACCGCCACGAACATAGTGACGTGTCCACTTGACCTTTCGGGAATTTCGGGACAACTTGACCATGTTCTTGCGAGCCTTGCTGTTCTTGAACCATAGAATGCTTCCATCCTTGCGGACGAACATGGTTCCAGTACCTGGCTCGATTTCCTCTCCGGAGAATGAACAAACTCTTCGTTCTGGCATGATGATCACCGTGCATTGAGCTTACGGGCTTCACGACCCGTGTCCTTGAGCATGAGAATGTCACCCATTCGAACTGGGCCGACAACGTTGCGAGTAATAATTCGACCAACGTCTCGTGGGTTTGGAGCATCATTGACTCGAACCTTGACTTGAGTTGCTTCACCGGTCATTCCAGTTCGACCGACGATTTCAACAACTTCAGCAGGCCAGCCGCTTACCGTTTCGTCACTCATGTTGAATCACCTGTTCAGTTCTTGATGCCGTTGATGGCTTCAAGGACGTTGTTGAACGCTTCTGTGTTTGCTTTGGAAATTTCCATGAGAGCAATGGAAGCGGTCTTGACGCCTGTTGGGAGTCCGGTTTCTTTTGCAAGGAATTCTTGGCTTGGGACGTATCCGTATGGGATGCCCTTTTCTTCGCAGATCAATGGGATGTGCGCCAGAAGTTCTGGAGGGTTGACGTCTTCGGCTAGGATAACGAATTGTGCAGTACCGCGTTCTGCGGACTTGGTTACTTCGTTGCTTCCTTTCTTAATTCGCCCGCCTTGGTTGGCTCGGATGAGCTCGTAAATACTGTCGGCGAGGTCGCTTGGGGTTTCAAATCGTACGTGTACACTCATTGGAATCATCCTCGTGTGGTATTCGTTGCGCCCACACTCGACCATATAAATGCAGTGCCCGGTTATTGTATAGGCAAAATGGCTCAGTTACCGAGAAGTTCGTTGATTCCACGAGCCAATGCTTCACCAGCATCGATGACCGAACGGGGGTTGGATAGGCTCCCAGTAGCGTGAACACCGTCAACATATTGGGTCAACCGACGAATGGCTCCACCGGTAAAGAGGCCATGGGAACACGCAGCATGAACCTCGACAGCCCCTTGCGAGCGGAGAGCGTCGGCGGCGCGACAAATGGTGCCGCCCGTAGCGATCATATCGTCAACGATGGCGACAATTTTTCCTTGAACATCCAAATCCTTTGCTTTGTGAACAATTGTGTGTGCATCGATCCGAGTCTTCTCAAGATAGGAGAATTCACAACCGATCAAATTCGCAACTTCACTGGCACGATCGATGGCACCTTTGTCAGGCGAGAGAATGAAATCGGGATTGACTTCACTCTGGAGATGGCTTGCAAGTTCGGGCATAGCTGATGTAAACGCTACCGGAACGGAGAGATTTTCAAGCACTTTCGGAGCGTGTAAATCGAGGACTGCGAGCCCATCACACTGCCCTGCTAACATGTCGGCGATGGCTCGTGCAGAGATGACTTCACCAGGCTTGAATCGCTTGTCTTGGCGAGAATATCCAAAATATGGCACCGCAAGGTAGACTCCGGGACCAATATCTTCCATTTTTTGCGGTTCAATTCCTCGAAGGTTTTCCAAGGATCCTTTGCGAACATCGGAGACCGCTTTGAGAATCAACATGGTCTCAACAATTCCAGCATCTGGAAATGTGTTTGAAACAACAACAACGGGTTCAGATCGAATCGCTTCAATCCCATCTTCCGGAATTCGGATGTATCCCTCCGAATCGGGAAATCGGCGAGCCTCAAGTTTGACGTGACTCCAACCCAAGGATTGAGCGAGTTGTTCTGCCACGTGTTGTGCATTGCTTCCGGAGACAACGACCATCGGCTTCCCTCAAGCAGTGCTGAGCGACGCCCGTTCATGTTCTTTGCGAGTCTTACGACATCGTATTGAGAAAGCGTTGGTG
>JBMYJV010000133.1:0-3702 GCA_049594755.1 Candidatus Poseidoniaceae archaeon | reverse complement strand
CAGCCCATGCAAAAAACAGCTCAAGCACTCGTTGTAAGCCTCATGATACTGTCAGCCCTCCCAATCGGAATGGTGCAAGCAACTCCAACAGAAGCCTCCGAATACTACTACGGAGTAGAATACGATTGGACAAGTCTCGATAGCGATCTTGAGAACGTTACGGGCCTTGACATACAGGAATTGTTTACCGAATTGATGGATGACGCCGATGAGGCAGGGTTCAATCTCGATATTGCTCAGCTCACGACTGGAGCATCGAACGTCTATGTCCATCAGTACGAGGACATATCCACGCAAACGATCCAAGATTTGGATGGAAACGATGTTGATGTATGGAGCAGAACAAGCGACGTTGTTCTCCGTCATGGCCTCATCTCCGATGCTGTTTTCATGACAGATTGGTCTGAAACCACATTCGGGAACGAGCCAACTGGGTTCGATATTGATGTTATTGCATCAGCTGAAAACGTATTGACAGTGGATATACTCTACACAGAGTATCTCAACGCTGATTACGAACTCGTTGGCGCAGACATGGACATCGACATGACCATCAGCAACTATGCAAACCTGAACTTCGATTTTGCTGTTGAAGGAGATGGGGAAGAATTCGTCGTGGACCTTGAATCCGGTATCGAATTCAGTTATTCAATTGCCTCTGATGCAGTATGGCGAATGGGCAATCCAAGCCCAGTATACATTGAAGCAGCAGCAAACGATAACACACAATGGAATTGTGTTGAATCACTCAACGATGTTGGAGTATACGAAGGATGGGATGGCACAGATGTGTACGACCATTGTGGTTCCATTGATGGAACATACACCGGATCTGCAGACTACAACATTTTCTTGACAGGACTTCCTATGGAAGATTTCGGATACGATGAAGGTCAATTCGACATCAGCATAACCGATTCATTTTCAGATCAGGGCGAGTATGAAGAAGATGCTCAGATGGACAATGTTGAATTCAATATCCGCTCGGATGAATCCTTGGAAGTCGATCTTGGAGACGGCGTCATGACCGGTGTCAAGGCTTGCACATCCTGTCCTCCAGGTAACCCTGTGATGTTCATCATGATGGCCAACGCTCTTGCGCATTCGAGCGCATCCTTCGGAGAAACAATTGCAGAAGATTTTGAAGAAGAATTTGAAGCCTCTTTTGCAGAGTTGATTGAAGACTTGACAGGCTCTGAAGAAGGAAATGAAAGCAGCGGCCAAGATGAATCTGAAGAAGGTGGTTCCGACGAAGACAGCACAGAAGAACTGGAAGCAATCGTCGGTGCATTGGCTGATTCAAGCATCAGTTCTGTGTTCGAAGCCTTTGGCGAAAACGTTGGTGAAACCATGCAAGAGGTCGGTGAAAATGAGGCTCCAGTATTTCCGTACACGGACGGAATGTGGGCTCCTTTGTGGAGCACGGAGCACGCTACCATCGTAGGTGTTGGAGTGTATGCATGGGACGATGATGAGAATGGTTACGTCCTCGCAGGTCCTGAGACCAACGGATACAGCCAAGATCTCCCTATGACATTCGTAAGTTTGCGATATGTGACCGGCATCACTGCAGAAGAATCGCAAGACGAGATGGCTGAGGTTGAGGACATATCGGACTTGGTCGACGTTACAAATCACGATCTTTCTGAACTTGAAGATGCATTGGAAGAAGCCGGTGCTGATACCTCTGAACTTGATTTGGATACGACCTCAAACAATGCTGGATCAACCGATGGTGACGGTGAAGAAGAATCACCTGCAGAGGAGCTTGCAGAAGGTGACGGAGTGCTACCGTTCCTCTCTCCTCTCTCGGTGCTTGCAGTCCTTGCCTTTGCAGCACTTGTCGGCAACAGTCGAAAGCAAGACGAGTGAATCAAAAGGTAGGAGTTGGAGGGACAGCCGTGCTCCCACGGCCTAAACCTCGCCGTTTCAACGGTGCGATACGCATCACAGTGACGCTGGTCTTAGCCGTTCACGTACTCATATCTGCATGGTTGGTCGCTGCCGTAAATGGACAATATGTTGATGGAAAACCATCTCCAACAGAATTTGATTCATTGGTTGCAATCGATGCTGAAGAGACGCTGATCGATGTTGAAATCAGAAATGCAACACCGTTCTTCTTTTACTTACTCGTTCGAGATAGTGATGCTAGCGTACTGGTCAATAATTCGACTTCTGGGAATGAATTCGATGAAGAAAAAGAAAAAAACAAATCCGAACCAAGCGACGAAGATGATTGGCTCGCTTTTGGACGTAATTCGGTGAAGTTGAGTTTGCTACTTCTTGTTTTGAGTGAATTCTTGATGCTTCTTTCGTTCCGATGGCGACATCACGTTCGAACTCTAGCATTCATTCTCACCGTTTTGTCGTTTGCAGTCGTATTCCCAACGTGCTACATGCTCGACCTCTCTGGAGGCGAGTCCGAAGATTCAACAGCAACAAATACGCCAGGTGCTGAAATCGATTCTGTTTCTTTCGCACACACCAATGCTTCATCGGATTTTTCAGTTGTGTGGATGGGCATTCAAATCGAGGCTGATTTTTCCGGTTATGATCTTGGTTTGGTCGATGAGGGAAATAGGACAACCGTTCTCGAAGAGGTCCCTGAAAACGGCTCAAAAGACGCATCTTCGTTCATTTCGTTTGAATCAACTTTTGAAATCAAACTTGGAAAGAATCTCGATTCGTTACTCGTCTTGCCATTCATGTGGTTCCTGCTTCCGAGTACAACAGCGAAAAAATCAGTTCCAGAAGAAGAGTAATCACTGTTCGGGCAACGTACCATTCAAACTGTCCGGATTGTCGTCAAGTGGACCCCATTCTGTTTTTGTTCTGTGGAGGCCGAATCGCTTCGCATAGAGGAATCGAAGGTTCTTCCAACCATCGCCCCACGTGTGGATTTCAGCTTCACCAACACGCTCTCGATATGGAACCGAGATTTCGATGGCCTTCTTTCGACCAAGGTGCTTGCGTGCAAGAATCTTGATTTCTTCAGAGAGAGGCATTCCGTCATTGGTTGGACGCATCTTTGGATTATCAAAAATCGATTTACGGAACACCCACATGCCCGATTGAGAATCCTTGATTCCATAACCGAAGAGAAGTCGAGCGTTGAACGAAAGAACCCAGTTGCCAAATCCGTGAAGGCCTGACATGGAACCGTCTTCAGCCATGCTGAGGCGATCGCAGGTAATGAAATCGAGATCATCATCCAAGAGTCGCTTAACCAATTCAGGAATCAACTCTGCTGGATAGGTACAATCCGCATCCATGGTGACAATGATGTCGTTTGAAGCAACGACAAATCCAGTACGATAGGCTCGACCGTAACCTTTCCGTGGTTCAAGATGGACGCGGACGTCCTTCTCAAGAGCGATTTCTCTGGTTCGGTCTGTTGAGGAACCATCAACGATCATGATTTCGAGTGATTCGCACCAATCTCTGGGGATGGCATCAACGGTTGCACCAAGTGCTTCCTCTTCATTCCGAGTAGGAAGAAGAACAGTAACAGAGACTGGTAAGACCTCGTCCATGATGCAACCACCAGTCATGAGGGTTTCAATGCATTGCCTCAACGGTCAAACGATTACGACCATCGAGCACGTAGACGGCGGAGCGAAAGTTTTGCAGCAAGACGAATCTTTCTCCACTTGGATAAGGAAGGGCGCTTACTGAACACGTCACCCGATCGTCGAACAA
>JBMYJV010000132.1:0-3721 GCA_049594755.1 Candidatus Poseidoniaceae archaeon | reverse complement strand
GCCCTGTTGCAATGGGCAAACCCGTTCGTGGGTCTCGTGCAATGTACTCTCGAACCATTGTACCAATCAAAGGGTGCATTCTTCCAGTGATTATGAACCTTCACTTACCACGCTCTGGACAGAGGTTGGCAAGCCTCAAGAACGGGATGAATCAACGGACGTTCATGTGGTATCGTCGCGCCATGCTGGGTTTGCTGTTGACCTTCATCATGGTCCTTGGCACTATCAACCCTGCACAACTTCTTCTTGACGAGCACGCTTCAGAAATTGACCGAGCAAATGGTGAAGAAATCAACTTCAACGGGCAAGGATTCTTGCTCAACAAGGTCGATAAGAACACAACCACGAACGAAATGGAATTGCAGCGCCCTGAAATTACCTGGGTACCTACTACGGGCGGCGGCCTCATGATTACGAGAGCGCATGGCTGCATGGCACATGACACGACCAACGAACTGGTTTATCTCATGGGTGGAAGAACGGACCCAGATCCACAACAAAGCAACGATGAATCAGCAACGAATCTCATTGAGATTTGGAACCAATCAACAGAAACATGGTCACTCGCCCAATTCAACATGCCAAACACCCAACAGTATCACGAATGCGTCCAAATCAATGACAAGATATACGCCATTGGCGACTGGTATCCAAACGTATCACCAGCACGAAAATCGACTGGTCAGGTTCAGATCTACGACATCGCAGCAGAAGCTTGGGTGAACAACACGACCAGCATGCCGCCTTCGAAGGAGGTCGGTAACTTTGGCATGGCATCGATTGGGAACAAAATCTACATCGCAGGTGGTGTTCAAAACTCCTCAGCCAACGATGCGACCGATCGTCTTCTCGAGTACGACACGGTCACAGGTCTTTGGACCGAACTTGCCAACATGACGGAAAAGCGATTTGCTTTCCCGTTGGTTGAGTATCACGGACTTCTCTATGCCTTTGGTGGACTGCAAGGACCGTACACATGGAGCAATCAGCCCGTCATCAATACGAGCGAGGTATACGACCCTTCAACCAACACTTGGACCAAACTACCCAACATGTCCTTCCATCGATTTGGGATGGCAGCCTCCGTTCACAACGATGAGATTGTTCTGATTGGCGGGCACAGTCAAAGTGCGTCTATCAAAGATACGTGGGGTTATGTCCCAGCATCAAACGAGTGGAGAAAGCAAGATGATTTGTCCATCGGCGTCTTTGACCTCGCAGCCATCGATGCAGATGGAGTCACCGTCTTCGCTGGAGGCGATCTTTCCTCGCAGCCATACAGCAGCGGCTGGGGCGTTCAGTATCTCGATGAAACTGAAATTGCTCCTCGAATCGAAAACCACACTGGATGGATTTCTTCCCCGATCAACAATCTTGCTACAACTGAGCACGGCTCAGCCTCCTTGATGTGGATGGAACTCGCAGGTTCGACACCCACTTCAACGTCGATGGGATTCCAGTATCGCGTATCCAATTCAGAAACAGGTGTTGCATCCGAAACATGGAAGCCAGTTGACACATTGAACCCGGCGAATCTCGCCGTTCTCGGCATTGGAAACCATTCACTCTCGGACGTCGCAGCAAGCGATAACGGTTTGATGGAATACCGGATTCAACTCTACACAGAAGAAGTCCAAGATTGGGTGATTCCGAATCTGGATGCCCTACGCTGGGGTGCTGAAGAGGCGTCGTTTTCCTTGAGCAATCCTTCTGCCATTCAGCCCAATGCCCCACAAATTACGTTCTCAACCCATCATGCAGCCATGGAGCAAGAACTGGTGCAACCAGCCGTGTTCGAATTTGCCATGATCAAGGCAACGACAGAAGGTTTCATCCATCCCAACGCAGTTTGGACAACAATTCGTGTTTCTCCTGACGGAGGCGCACCGATTGTGAGCGACACAGATAATCTCCTTGACAGCAGCAGTGTTACGCTTTCTGCGGCAACAAATGGTGTTCGAGATATTGACTGGGCGCTCTCATTCAACGACATGGATACCGATAATGTACTGATTCGTGTGTCCACTGAAGGTGTTGCAACATCCACGTACACACACCCGACACCGGTGAACATCGATCGTTCCATTTCCGTCTTCATGGATTCTGTTTCATCCAACTTCTCAACGCAAGGCGGCAACGAGGTATCACAGGATGAAGTCCTGCGAGGAGGTTCTTCGTTGTCCGTGGCAGTCGATCATGCTTACTCGAGCAGTGGCTTGAGACCTCTTTCAAACAACATCAAGGTACGCCTCCATGTCGATATCGATGTACGTTCCCAAGATGAAAACGCTCCTCAATCCTGGTACAACACCTCCACAGCCTTCGTAGGTCTTAGTGCCAACCAGCCAACGGAATTTATTCTCACCTTGCCAGCAAACGTCTCTGGACAAACGTTCGTTCACCTTGAGGCGCAAACCACCGACTCGCTTGAGTTAGCCGTCGACCAAGCCGCATCGTCCATTCGATTCCTTCTGGATTCCTTTGCTCCGGTCGTGATGACAACCTCTCCATTGGTTGATTCATACCTCAATGTCAACCAAAATCGCACGGTGAGCTTGAATGTATACGATGCTGTTGGATTTGAACAAAACAGCATTCAATCCTATGTTTGGCTCGAGGGCATCCACGATGCGAACGCCAATGGTCTCGCCGATACGAATGAGCGGGTTCTCATAACACATGAGGTCATCAACATTGACACATCCTGGCAATTCATGTTCTATCTCAATGAATCTGGGAACGCAGAAGGCGATGCTGTGAATGTCTTCCTTGAAGGAACCGATCGCGATGGTCGCGACATTCTCACCGATGGGCTAGGACAAGGCCATCTGTACTGGACAAGTCGGCTGCCGACGAAGTCCACCATCGTTTCAGTCGAAGAACGCTATCCGACGGAGAGTGGGGTTGCTCAACGCTTGCAGCCAACTAAGGTGAGTGGTTGGGACGTCGTTGTTCGCGATGACAACAGCCTCGGCGACATCAACACCGTCCGCATCACATTGGGTGGAGACGATGACCTCGGCCTCCTCTATCGCAGCAATGAGGGCTGTTCTGCCATCGATGGACGATTGTTCGCAACCGATGCATGTCAAGGAACCATCATTGGGGACGAACTCCATATCGCCTTTGACTTTGAAGTCATGTGGCAATTGAAATCCACTGGCATCAACATCGGTGCGCTCCAAGTACGCACCTATGATGAAGATGGCTTCACGTTCTATGACGAAAACAGTGCATGGACCTTCGAGCGTGACCTTACTGTGGCAATCGCTTCCATGGAAGATATTTCTGGCGATGTTGCTTCGATGACTGCAGGTCCGCTTTCGATGAACACTGCGTTACAAACCAACGACGTGATCGAAGTCACTGGAAGCGTTGAACACACGACAAGTGGAGAGGCCTATACAGGTACTGTAGCCTTGCGCTGGAATGGACAGTTCCAAGCATCAAACTGGGTAGGAGGCCAGACTGTGATTGTTGAAAATGGGACCTTCACAACGACCTTCAGTGTACCCGAATCGAGTGGAAAAATATTCGATGCTGAACTCGAAATATGGGATCCAATCGAATACGATCGTTTCTTGGAAACCGAATTCCCCGATCTTATCATCGATGGTGATGCGCCTTTGTTGCTCACATCAACCTTCAATCAAATCTCACGATTCGACCTTGGTCAAGTTGACATTGGAGCGAACATTGAGGAACCGCAATCGTGGACGAA
>JBMYJV010000131.1:0-3723 GCA_049594755.1 Candidatus Poseidoniaceae archaeon | reverse complement strand
TTCTTCGAGCGTAAGTTTGACCTCTTGTCCGGTCAAGTGGATGTCGTTGCCGGTTTCAACATCGGCTGCACGGTTGACCATCCAGTATGGAACGTTGTTGACGTAATCCTCGATTGCAAGTCGGAGTGTTTCTTGCTGCTCTGGGCTGAGGTGGCCAGCCATTCGAGCAGGATCGAATCCAGTGGACTTGCAGATTTGGATAGCGCTACGTACGCCGATTCCCTTGACCGAGGTCAATGCAGATGAGAGCGGCTTGAGACCGTCCATATCCGTATCAGCCATTCGGAGAATGTATGAAAAATCGTCGCCGAGTTCCTCTTCTTTTCCTTTTGCCATTGTTGTCCACCTAACGTTGCGACATGATGTCGAGCAAGTTTCCGACCAACCTCCCCTATATCAAGACCGCGATGCAGGGGTCCGATTTCAGGTATCAGAATTCTGAGGATATTGGACACAGAGAAGGAGATGATTTGAGGTCGTATGTCGGGTCAAAAACGCCTTCCTGCGACCTTGTCGGTTTCGAAGTTGTCGATCGATGCTTCCTTGCAATCGAGGTTGAAGCGCCGCATCCAGACCACAGCGAATCGTCAACGCCGAAATGTCGTTGTCAAGGGCGGTCGCAACAATCGAGTCAATGTTGGCCTCGTCCAAAGGAACATCGAGGAGTTCGACAACCCGGCCTGAGGCAACAACAAACGGATGGGCATCGTCTTTCAAAGGACCATTGTGATGGATTCGTGGACGACGAGGTGATGCATCTGCCCAACGAACATCCGAAGCAGTACTCAGTTGCTCGCTCAACCACGCATCAACAAGTCCACTCTCGACCAAGGCTGCATCAAGAATGGTGACCCATTCGTTTCGACGAACTGATTGCAAACCGAGGCGTTCGACGTGAGTGGATTCTTCTTGTTCGATGACGGTATCCTCGCCGCCAAACGTGCGAGAAAGGCGAACAAAACGCTTGCTAATGTTGGGTGTTGCAACACCACCAAGCCAAAGCTCGAGTCGGTCGACGCGCCCACCTCCACGGGACATCCATGTCCACGTTCGTTCAATACCTGGCCAGAACGAATCAACGATGGCCTCGACGCCATCTCGAAGTTCTTGCGTCAATCGAGGAGAAAGATCGAGAACGATGCAAGGGCCACGATTCGTGGAGGCGAGATACGGCTTCCAAGCTTCGAACACACTCGGAAGATTTGGTTGCATCTCGTCGAGGTCATGCGTACGTGAATTACGAGGTCGTGCGGGGTCAAGCACCAGTGCTGCAACGCTGTTGGATTCGAGCCCAACAGCCGAAGCGATTGCATCGCTCGCAGTTCCATCGCCCGAAACGACGAGCGAACGACGGTGCCATCCTTGATCAAACGAAGCGTAATGACGAGCAACGGTATTGAGATTCAGACAACTCGCAACGGCACGGTCACGGTCCAGTTCGACCCCAAGAGCAGGTTGCTTGAGCCGTGAAGCATAGGCTGCTAATTGGATGCCCGAACCACAGGCACAATCGAGCAGCATGCCCTTCGGCAGGTCGAATTGTGCCAAATAATCCGCTCGTGTCATGGCAACTTGCCAAGGTGTAGCGAGCGGTTTTCCCTCACTCGCATGAAAGAACGAAAGGTCGTTGAACGATGCATCTGGAACCGATTGACCCGTTTCGGTCTGTTCAGATGGCACCAGAACGTCCAATTCAGTCACCTACTGAGCGATATCGGAACGTGTAAGGATGCTTTCGAATGGAATTCCTGCTTCTGCAAAGGCCTCAACACCGCCTTCCTCTCGGTCGAGGATGCTGATGACTGCAATGACATCGCAGGATGTGGTCTCACGGATGCGCTCAACGGCTTGTATCGAGGACCCTCCGGTGGTGGTGACATCCTCGAGAATGACGATGCTGCCGCCACCTGCAATGGATGCACCCTCGATTCCGGGCGGATTGTTGGTCTTGCGACCGCCTCGTCCTTTCGGCGATTTGCGAACCATGAACCCTTTGCGATGGTCCGATTCAGCACCCGTGATAACAATCGCCGTGAGCGGAACTGCCCCGAGTTCAAGTCCCCCGACAAAATCAGGATTGAGGTCGTCCAATCGATGATTGAAGAGGTAGGCAAGCAGTTTCGAGGATTCGGTATGCATCATTACGGGTTTCATGTCGAAGAACCA
This sequence comes from Candidatus Poseidoniaceae archaeon, assembly GCA_049594755.1. Taxonomy (GTDB): domain Archaea; phylum Thermoplasmatota; class Poseidoniia; order Poseidoniales; family Poseidoniaceae; genus MGIIa-L2. The sequence goes on along the minus strand of JBMYJV010000131.1, from coordinate 1,557 downwards.
ACGCGATTGGCGGCCCGAAGCAAGCGTGAACGCATCATCGGATCCTCCGTCGAGGAACGCAAGTTCTCGAACGAGTTCGACCAATCGATTCCACTCTGGTAACGATTTCAACGATGCATGAACGCTCATGCATCAATGGTGTGGCACCCAACGCATGAATGTTGGGCTAGCAAAGAGGATACGTGTTAGCCGATTGCATCATAAAGTCTCGACAACAACACAGAAACAGGGGTCGAAGTTCATGTCAAACGAAGCATCGACCAATCACCTCAATCCTTTGATTGGCGTTGATGTTCCAAGACTTGAGAAAGAAATGGAGCGATACCAACAGATTCTCGATGACCATGCTGATCATGCCTACAGGGTGGCTGAAGAGGCTCGACAACTTGGTCTCGATCCGAAACCATTCGTTGAGATTCCTCGTGCAAACGATCTCGCTGGCCGTACTGAGAAATTGTTGATTGAGCATTTGGATTCCTATCCTGTTGCAGACGACATTCGGGCCCTTCTCGCAGAACATGACCGTGAAACGACCTCGATCATGATGGCTCAACGTGTTGCCAAAGGATTCAGAGAGAAAGGATACGACATGGTCAAATCGATCGATGTTGGCTTGCGTGTCGGTCTTGCCATCTTGACCGAAGCTGTACTGGTTGCTCCTTTGGAAGGGATCAGTGAAGTTCGCTTGTTGAACAACGTCGATGGTTCTCCATTCGTCTCCGTACATTTCGCCGGACCGATTCGTGCTGCGGGAGGTACAGCACAGGCTCTTGCTGTTCTGATTGCTGACATGATTCGACGTGAATTGAACGTTGGACCCTACATTCCAAGCGATGGTGAAGTCGAGCGTGTCAAGGAAGAATTCGGTTTGTATCGTGGAAACCTGCAGTATCGTCCTTCACCTGCTGAAATCGACGAAATCGTACGGGCATGCCCTGTCATGATCAACGGTGAATCGACCGAATCCATCGAGTGTGCAGGGTACGGTCGTGTTCGAAACATCGACGAAGCACGTATCCGGGGTGGTGTGCTTCTCGTTATCGGAGAAGGTATGTGCTTGAAAGCGCCTAAAATCCAGAAGCATACCGAGCGGCTCAAGGTTCCTGGATGGGATTTCATTTCGAAATTTGCATCCAAAGGAAAAGAAGACAAAGGCAGCTCCGATAAGGACGCATTCAAGAGCCGTAGAGTTGCTCCAATTGACAAATTCATGAAGGACATCATCGCTGGACGGCCTATTTTTGGAGGCCCTCAGCAACCGGGTGGTTTTCGCTTGCGTTATGGGCGAGGTCGCCCCTCAGGACTTGCGGCAGCATCGCTTAATCCAGCCTCAATGTTGGTCCTTGACGATTTCATCACCATTGGAACACAGATGAAAATTGAGCGCCCCGGAAAGGCATGTGCCGTGACACCAAGCAACGACTCTGAAGGGCCTTGGGTGGTCCTTTCCTCAGGCCAATTCCTGCGAATTGATGAGAGCGAGCATCTCAAAAAAATACGCAGTGACATTCGCTCGATTTGGGACAATGGTGAGATTGTCATCGGTTATGGGGAATT
>JBMYJV010000130.1:0-3742 GCA_049594755.1 Candidatus Poseidoniaceae archaeon | reverse complement strand
TCCTTGGCGACGTCAGTGCCGATGACGGAGAATTCGAAATCGATGAGGATTTACCCCGTTGGGCAAAGGACAACATGAACCAACGACCACGAACGGTGGACGAACTTGAACCGAGACAACATGGAATCATTGAACGTGGACGGGCCAACATCGGTACACGACGTGGAATCAACAGTCCGCTTGACATTCACTCAGGCACGAGTCCATCTCACAACATGACGACGCAGTTCCAAGGCGATGCTCCGCTTGGAATCCCGATGCACCAACAACCGATGAGCTCATCGAGAATGATTCGAGAGGCGACGGGCAAAAGATTGCAAGCAAACGAACAGACGTTCACGCCATTACCGAACGATTTCCTTCCGAGTTATGTTGGACCTGATGGCGCTCATATTCCATCCGCTGCAGACGAATTCAATTCACCTGACATCCCATTGTTGGATGCTGAATTAATTGAAGAGGAACCTGCTCTTTCACTTGTGGAGCAAGGTCTCATTCGCCATTCAACCAGCACCAATGCAACAACGAACAATGCTTCCACTGTTCGCCGGGATTCGAAAGGGCAACGCAAGCGGTTTCAAGTTCGAAGCGAGCCAAAGCGACGAATTGTTTCATCTCGAAAGAAAGTAGGACAAGAAACCGGTCGTATCTTCTCGTCAATGATGACGAGGGTGCGAGAAACGATTTCCAATCTCCACGAAGAAGGAATACCCGAGGAAATCATCGAACACATGTCAGGGCACATCTCTGGGGAGGAAGAAGAGGAGCAGGTCCCCGTTTCCTTCAGTTCACTCACAGAATCTCAAGAGGTTGCTCAAGCGCAAAACAATCAGTTGGGTCTACGTCGTATCGACTGAGGTTCCTGAGATGAACATGTATTCGTTCAAACGTTGTTCATACGATTCGAGCGTCATGGATTGCAACCCTTTGATACCAAATCCTTGCAAGGTGAAACTTGCAGATACGGTTGCATGAATCAACGCATTTCGTAATTCAGCGATTTCTATTGGACCACTTCCAGCAGCGAGGTAGGTTGCTAATGTTCCTGCAAACGTATCGCCACAGCCTGTTGGATCGACCACGAAATCGGTCGGAAAAGCAGGCAGGGCAACAATCTGGTCACCATGCAAGGCGAGGACACCATGTTCACCTTTCTTGATGATGAGAATTGGAATGGAAGCCATGGCTTGGACATCCTTCGCAGCCTGAATGAGATTGTCGCTGCCCGATAGCATGGTCGCTTCCCCATCGTTGATGACGACAATGTCAACACGCTGCATAGCCTGAATCAATTCTTCCTTAGCAATGGTGATCCAGAGATTCATCGAGTCAAGAATCGATGCGCGGGTCGGGCTGGATTGGTCGAGGACAGACAACTGAATCGACGGATGAAGGTTCGCACAGAACGTGATCGTGGACGAAGTCCCGTGTTCAGGTACTTTTGGCTCGAACGTTTCGAAGACGTTCAAGTGGGTTTCATGTGTTTCAGCTTGCGCCATGTTGCCATGGTACGAACCGACCCAATGGAAGGTCGAACCTTCCAACACTTCAATACCAGTTGTGTCCAAACCAGCATTGGTTAGTGTAGCAAAATCATCCTCTTTGAAATCGGTTCCTACAACACCAACAAGGCCAACAGATTGCAGATTCATACGTTTCTGATGGAATGCTGCGGCCAACCCTGCGTAGGTTGCGGACCCACCGAGTGTATGTGGTGCAGAGCCTTTTGGTGAAGTGATGCTATCGTAGGCTATGCTTCCGACGATGAGGACATCCATGGCCATCACTTATCCGAGAAGCTCTTGATGCATATCGATGTACTGAATCGTGATATCTCCGTTCATGAAATCTTCTTCGTCCATAATTCTGCGATGCAACGGAATCAGGTGCTCAACGCCGGTGATCACCGTTTCATCCAATGCGGTACGCATACGTCGGATAGCGTCCTCTCGATCACGTCCCCAAACGAGGAGTTTCGCAAGTAAGGAGTCGAAACACCCTGGCATTTCGTATCCGGGGTGTGCATGCGTATCGACACGAACACCGAATCCTGACGGGAAATGACACTCCCACAGGCGACCAGGACTTGGGATAAACTCGGCAGGATCTTCTGCATTGAGCCGACATTGTATGCTGTGACCTCGCCAAGTAATGTCTTCTTGTTTGAGTGGAAGTGCTTCTCCTTGAGCGACGCGAACGCCGAGTTCGACGAGATTGTGACCCGTGATCAACTCTGTAACGGTGTGTTCAACTTGCACACGAGGGTTGACTTCGAGGAAGTAGAAATCACCGTTTGCATCTCGGAGGAATTCAAACGTTGCAAGACCCTTGTACCCAACCGATTCTGCACCTTTGCAAACCAGTGAACCAATTTCATGACGTTTTTCAGGCGTAAGCCATGGCCCTTCTTCAACGAGTTTCTGGTGACGACGTTGAATGGAGCAGAATCGCTCACCAAAGTGAATGGCATTTGTTCCATCAGCGAGAACTTGGAATTCGACGTGTTGTGCACCTTGGATGTATTTCTCGACGAACACACGATCGTCACCAAAGGCAGATTTTGCACGAGATTGACAGAGTTTCAATGCGCTTTCAAACTCGCTTTCCTTTTCGACGATTTGCATCCCGATTCCGCCACCGCCGGCAGCGGCTTTGATGATGACAGGATAACCAATATCATCGGCAAGTGCAGATGCGACGGATGCCTCGGAAATAGGTTCAGAAGATCCTTTCGCTGTTGGCAAGCCTGCGGCTTCCATGGCAGCTCTCGCCTCGATTTTATCCCCAAGGAGCGTGATAACATCCGCACTTGGACCGATGAACGTGATACCTTCTTCCTCAAGCCTTTTCACAAAACCCGCATTTTCTGCAAGGAAACCATAGCCCGGGTGGACCGCATCACAGCCCATGTCTTTGGCGGCTTGAACCACTGCTTCGATATCGAGATAAGCATCCAATGGATTGATTACATCCCGGAAGGTTGCATCATCAGCGAGTTGAACTGGAAGCGATAATCGGTCCTCTTTTCCATAGATGATGGCTGCTTCAATGCCCATATCACGCAAGGTTCGCATGATTCGGAGAGCAATTTCGCCGCGATTAGCAATCAGCACTTTCTTGAAACCCATGGTCATTGGTAGTCCAAGGCATCCTATGAGCAAAGCGGTCATGATGTCTGAATCATCAACGTTGATTATTAATACCGATTGCTTAATAAGCGGTGGTGTTTTACTATCCATGAAGGTGAGAACATGTCACAAAGAAAAACACGCCCAGCAAAAGAAAAAGATTTGATTGTACGAAACGGAAACCACGCCATGAACCCTGGTGATGGGACTCCATACGAACTGCATCCTGTCCTTGTTGACGGTATCCCTGCCATGGCAGGAATCGATGCGTTTGGAGGTTACAGTGAGCGAATTCGAATAGATTTCGAAAGCCCCCATGATGCATTAGGACCAGGATTTCAAACGAAATATTTCCTGATCCGAGATGAAGAACCTGGTGTGTGCCATTGGGGCCACAACAATGAATCCTTCACCATCGAAATATTTGTTGATGAGGATTAGACTTGGCAAGAACTGCAGTAATCCAACCGACGTCCACTTAGACGAGTGTGCGTGATGATTCCTTCACATGTATGACAATTCAATCCGTCTCGTGTGAAGACGTAATGCCGTGCTTGGCGTCGGGACATACCTTGTTGACGTAGTAGATCGTAGAGGTCTTTGTCGACGGTTAC
>JBMYJV010000129.1:0-3758 GCA_049594755.1 Candidatus Poseidoniaceae archaeon | reverse complement strand
GAGCGCTTTCTCCGGGACGTAGGTTGAGACGCATTTGGTTCAATCCACTTCGAAGCTTCATCTCGTGAGGGATGTTATCGTAAACGTCCAACAGTTGAGTCCTTCGATTCGAACGATTGGTGACGAGGAGTTCGACGTACAGGTCGTCGCCCTTGTACAGGTTATCCGCTGAGAGTGTGCGTTGCACTTCGATATCACCATGGCCAGAAACCCATGAATTGACAACGATGAAGGTGATGAGAGTCAATCCAAGAATCATCATTTGGTTGTTGGTGATCATCATTCCAATGAGAATAAGTGCAATACCACCTGTGAAGGTGAAGGATGCTTTGCGTGTCCACATAATCCTCACCTTCGCCCCCATGCCTTGATTCGTTTGACCAAGGCGACCGATTGTTCAAGCGAATATTTGCCGGGCTCAATAGCGAACTTTGCCAACACCGGATCCTGGATGAGGCCAACCAATTCCTTCGCAGACATGGCGTGGAATTCGTCAACCGTTAAGCCATTTTGATTGCGAACTTTCGACAAGAATACCTGCCGTATCTTCTCCGTTTTTGCATAGTAGGTGTAACGATTGGCATCGCCGAATCCGTAGTAGATGATGCTAAACACATGGCGCCATGGTTCTGGATCTCGCTTCTTGAGAAGTACGGCTTCAAACGTAATGAAAAGAACAACGAAGAGGGCAAGCATGGCCAAACCTTCTCCTGTAAAGTAGACGAGAAGGAAGTAGACGGTGTTGTACGAATCTGCAAGGATTGCGTTTTGTGGGTGACGACTTTCGTCAAAGATCACCATAGCATTCTCTGCTGGTTGGCCTTCCTCTCCTTCCAATGTGCTCATGAGCGATTCTGCGATAACATCGAGTGCCCACTTTCGATTATCGTTGGCAGGAATGAACTTGTCCGTCTTTCCATATTCACCAGCATTGAAACCTTCGTAGTCGTAGATAGCATTGATGAGCGCACTTCCATCAGCTACGAAGAACACTCGTCCGCCTTCTTCAGGGTCGCAATTTGATGAGGCACATGCCTCGATGGAGAGGTTGAATTGCCCCCACAAATCAGGTGTTTCACTGGTTTGTTCGTTGCTAACCCATAGTTCACCATCTCCGTTCACGTCCACAGTGGCCTGGTTGCTGGTGATGGCTCGGACATTAACGTCCTTGAGGGCGCCACGAACACCTGGTACGATCTCGAGGCCAGTAACGTTGTTGAGGAGCATTGTGTAGGTTGCATTGTATTCAATTCGTCCAAGTTCGCCTGCACTCTTCACCCAATGGTGCGAACAGACGCCTGCTTCACTGCGAGTCATCGATTGACCGTCAAGTTGAGCGCATGGATGCTCACCAACGTCGGAAGACCAACGCTCGTGTTCCTCGATGGTCGCAGGATCGAGTTCTGTTCCGTTCATTCCACATGGGCTTGCTTGGACACACATCCAGATGTAGTTGTAATCCAATTCAGAAACGTAGTTTGTATCGTAGAGCTGGTAGCCGGAGTAGCGTACACCGTATGCTTCACCTATGCTTCCAGCATACCCAAAGTCTTCCAGAACGATGACTGTTCCGCCGTTATCGACGAATTCGACGATGGCATCAACTTCAGAAGGAGAGTATCCGTCTTCCGTAGCGATGGTGATGAAACCATCCTCATCAAATTGCGGGAAAGAGAGCGTGTCCCGTTCCACACCAGCAACAACGAACGTTGTGTTTCGAGGATCTTCAATGTCGGCAAGAAGGAGAGGACTACTCACCAAGGATTTGGTTTCAACACCCATGGCTTTGATGTCCTCACGGAACGCAGACATGTCATCCCAACCGTCATCGTAGGCAGAGAGTTGGTCGGTTTGGCTGATGTTGATGAAGTTCTGAAGAATGGTGAGGAGGAGAATGCCGAGAACAGCCCAGAACGCAAATTGGAGTCCAATTCGCTTGAGATTTCTGCTCCGCTCGGCCGCCATTTCATCACCTCCCTAGTACACCGTTCATACACACACGGTTTAACATCGGTTTAGAAGGTTGTCCAACTCTGTTGCAAAAATGCTCATCAGATTTTGAGCATAATGACGTGACCAAACGAAGACACTTCTGTGCTTGGAATAGCGACGGAGCCGTCTTTCGAGGGAAATGGGAGGCGGCTTGCATCGATGTGTTCTGCACAACGGATCAAAAGTTCAGAAATCTCTCCATTAGCAACATCAATGACCAAATCAGCGAGTTTTCCAAGCTCCTTTCCTTTCCTATCTTGGACGACGCGTCCGAGCATTTCCTGTCCAAAACTGGAGGTCATAGGTTTCGCCTTGACGATTGGTCGGTACAGAAAGGACTTGACCGTTTCCGTGCTCACATCGTTTCCATGCCGAATCCGTAATCACGTGTTCGCTTGATGTTGGAGAGTCCCGATGTCAATCGAGTTTCCATCTTCTGGTAGTACTCCAACATCTCTGGCGTCACCGTTGGGCGGACACGTGTGATGGCTTCGTCGAAGTGCTTCTTGGCGACCTTCTTCTTGTCTTCTCGCATGGCGATGAGGGCTGCTTCTCGGCACACTGCTTCGATGTCCGCACCGGTGAATCCATCCAAACTGGAAAGGAGATCCTTCACGGAGAACTTGGAGAGAGGCATTCCGCTTGAGTGAATGTCGAAGATGGCCTCTCGTGCGGCTGCATCTGGCGGAGGTACGTGCAGAACACGCTCAAATCGTCCACTGCGCAACAAAGCAGGGTCAATCATCTCTGGGCGGTTGGTTGCAGCAACAACGATGACACCGTCGAGGGATTCGACGCCATCCATGCTCGCAAGAAGTTGGTTAACAACACGGTTGCCAACGTCACTGCCCTCGCCGCTTGATGCGTTTCGCATGCTTGCAATGGACTCAAACTCATCAAGGAAAATGATGGACGGTGAGGATTGCTTGGCCTTCTTGAAAATCTCTCGAATGCCACGCTCCGATTCACCGACCCACTTGGAAATCATTTCAGGACCCTTGATGGAGATGAAGTTCGCTTGAGCTTCGTTGGCGATGGCCTTGGCGAGGAGCGTCTTACCAGTACCAGGTGCCCCGAATAGAACGATGCCTCGTGGCGGTTTGATGTTGAAGTGCTCGAAAATCTCAGGCTTGGTGAGCGGCCACTCGACCGATTCCTTGAGTCGGTCTTTGACTTCGTCAAGTCCACCAACCTCGTCCCAAGCAATCTCTGGAACTTCGACATAAATCTCACGCAATGCGGATGGCTCAATGTCCTTGATGGCGTCACGGAAATCGGTCATCCTCACTTCCATCTTCTCGAGAACTTCGGGAGGAATGGTCTCCTCATCGAGGTCGATTTCTGGCAAGTATCGTCGAAGTGCCTTCATGGCAGCTTCACGAACGAGTGCGGCAAGGTCTGCTCCAACGAAACCGTATGTGTTGTCAAGCACCCAATTGACTTCGAAGTCGTCTGCAATTGGCATCTGACGTGTGTGCACTTCCATGATTTCCTTTCGACCCTCACGGTCTGGGACCCCAATCTCGATTTCCCGGTCGAAACGTCCACCACGTCGGAGAGCAGGATCGAGTGCATCACGACGGTTGGTTGCACCAATAACGACGACGTTGTCCCTTCCTTGCATTCCGTCGAGCAATGTCAACATTTGAGCAACAACACGTCGCTCGACTTCGCCGCTCACGTCTTCACGCTTTGGACAAATCGAGTCAATCTCATCGATGAAGATGATAGCTGGTGCCTTTTCGCTGGCCTCATCGAAAATTTCA
>JBMYJV010000128.1:0-3776 GCA_049594755.1 Candidatus Poseidoniaceae archaeon | reverse complement strand
AATCTTGGGGCCAATGAAGATGGCCTGAAATACATGGTTCGTGCCATTGAAGGAGCTGGTTACTCAACAGACGATATTGGTATTGCCCTTGATGTCGCAGCCACGGAATTTGAGAAATCCGATGGATATCACATGGACGGCAAAGTTCTCTCATCGGACCTGATGGTCGACATGTACAGCGAATGGCTTGACGCGTACCCAATTCTGTCCATTGAGGATGGTTTGGGTGAAAACGACTGGACCGGTTGGACGGCACTGACAAAGCAAGAGGGCCATCGAGTCCAAATCGTTGGAGACGACCTCTTTGTTACTCAATCCGAGCGATTGGCCCAGGGCATCGAGATTGGTGCAGCCAATGCCATGCTGGTGAAAGTCAATCAAGTTGGAACAGTGACAGAAACACTCGAGGCTATGGACCTTGCAACCACCAACGGCTATCGCAACGTTGTCTCTCATCGAAGTGGTGAGACAGAGGATACAACCATCGCAGATCTTGCGGTAGGTACACGTGCAGGACAAATCAAAACGGGAGCTCCAGCACGTTCCGATAGAGTGTCAAAATACAACCAATTACTCCGAATTTCGGAAGATGTGGAAGATTATCGTTCCCCTTTCTAACAATTGAGCACGCATACATACAGTGGGTTATAAGGGTGGTTTCACGCCTGTAACCATGCGCAAATCAACCGTTTGTACTATCGTAGCCTGCCTTCTACTTGCCGCAATGCCTTATTCAGTCGCTGCTGATGCAACAGAAGATATCCCAACCAATGCGGCTGCAACAGGCGTCCATGATTCTCTCGTGGCCGCTCTCACGCATGCTGGCCTCGTAGCAACGCTGCAAGGCGATGGACCGTTCACAGTCTTTGCACCAACCGACCAAGCGTTTGCTGATGCAGGCATCGATCTCTCCACATTTGACACACCAGAAGAAAACGAAACACTTGCAGACATTCTGTTGTACCACGTTCTCGCTGGAAACGTCAACTCCTCTCAGGTCACCGACGGACTTTCCGTCGTCATGGCCAACGGAGACAAAGCATCCTTCACCGTTAGCAACGACAGCGTCATGATCGGTGCTGCAACAGTTACCACAGCTGATGTTGAAGCCAGCAACGGAATCATCCACGTCATCGATAAAGTCCTCATGCCACCACCAGGTGACATCTGTTACAACGTCATCTCTCACACCATCGTTCCAGGTGCAACCAACTTGATTTGTAATTCCTACATGTTCGTCGAGAACTACACCATGGGCGGTCAAACCATCACAGGATGTTACAACATGATCACACACCAAGTTTCGAACATCAGCGCTGCAGAATGTGGCGCTTACATGTGGACACCTGCAGTCAACATCGCTATGACTGCACAGGCAACCACCATTCACACAGCGCTTGTCGCAGCACTTGGTGCAGCAAACCTTGTTTCAACATTGAGTGGCGAAACAGAGTACACCGTATTCGCTCCGAGCGATGAGGCATTCGCAGCAGCTGGCATTGATTTGGATACCTTCGATACCGATGAAGAGATTGCAGCTCTCGCTGATATTCTGCTCTACCACGTTGTCGCAGGAACAACTCTCTCCACGGATTTGGCCGCTGGTGCAAACACAGTCACAGCAGCGAACGGTGATGAGTTGACAATCACAGTTTCCGAAACAGGCGTTGCAGTCGGTGCCGATGGCGCAGTCGTTACGCTTGCTGACGTTCCTGCATCCAACGGCGTCATTCACGTTATTGACAAGGTTTTGACTCCACCAGCAGACGATCCATTTGAGGGCGTAGATTGTGCAGTTACCATCGGCCTCACATCCGATGGATACGGCTTCACACCTTCCCAAGTGAGCATTGATGTTGGAGAAACAGTTTGTTGGTCCTGGACCGATTCCGGAATGGCGCACAACGTCAAGCAGGTTGATGGGTTCCAGTCAAGCACCTACGTCGATGGAGGCGTTACTTCAGGAGCTGCTGCAACTACAGTCGCCTTCCACCACACCTTCACCGAAAACCAAACCTTCTGGTATGCATGTGAACCTCACATCTCAATGAAGATGCATGGTGAAATCGTTGTCGGAGATGGTGGCGTCGAGCCGGCCTCAGACAAGGAAGAAACTGAGGACGCTCCAGGCTTTGTTGCCTCGACCATGGTCCTCGCCATTCTCGGTGCAGTCCTCTTTATGGGCCGCCGACGAAGCCTCTGATGGCGTGATACGTTGAACTACAAGCGATTGATGGTGGCCACCGCTCTGGTGGCCACCATCGTACTTGCCGCCTGGACGTACCTGGTGGTATCGTACGATTCACCACTGGGCACAAACAACGTCGTGGTCATTGAACGAAGTTCCACTTCGAACGGTACGAGTGATATCCTCGCAACGCTCTCTTTTGAGGATGGAGCAGAGGATCTCGACTGGGCTTCTATGTTGATTGAACTACAAGTGGCTGAGCAGACTTACACCTGTTCCTTCGGTAGTCAATCAGTTGATCTTGTTGAGGATGCAAAAGTGAATTCACGGTTGTCATCGGATGGTGTAACGTTCTCCACCACCATCGATGCAACCTCTGAGGATTCGTTCACGTACTTTTCCGTACCAATGCAAGGAGAGGGGAACGAATCTAATTACACAGTTCGAGCATCGAAAACCGACGTCTTCTTCAGCGAAGGCACTGAATGGATGTATCTCTCTGGAGATAGTTTCCAAGATGTTGACAGCGTGAATGAATCGGAATTATCGAATTCAACGACAGATCGACTGGAATGGTATTCGTACGATCTCGCTGCTCATAGGATTACACCAAATGATGGAACCTACGTTCTTTTGCAGGATGGTATGTTCTACAAGATGCAATTTATCAGCTACTACAACGAAAACGACGAAAGTCGACACATCTCAGTCCTCACATCTGCTCTTGTCCCAGAAGAACATCCGGCTTTGTTGGATCCGACGCTGGTTGTTCCGTCCCCATGCCTGATCGAGACTTCTGGAGATGCAGTCCAATGGAACGCAACGGAATCGATCACGTTGCGTGAGCAGGATACGCAGATTTGTGATGAGAATTGTTCACTATATGTTAACATAACATACGAAATGATAGCAGTGAAAACTGAAAATACCCAGTGATGCGGCACTAATTTTGGGATACCATGCTGCGCCACCTACCGCCAATTGCGTATGTACTGGTTCTCCTCCTTGTCGCTCGCCAGATTTACCCGTATTCATCGTTCAATACCCCTACGGTTGATGACGGGTTTGAGATCGAAGTCGTTGCAACAGATCTTGGAGGGCCAACGTGTTTGGAATGGTTTGATGCGTCAACGCTCATCGTTTGCGATCGAGACGGAGGTCAGATTTACACACTCGACATGAACATGAGCAAGACAGTCCTCATCAACAATTTAGATCGTCCACACGACGTTGCCATCACAGATTCGGACATTTTCGTAAGTGAAGCGGGGAAACTCAGCCGTTATGCTCACAATGGCTCCTTGGGAGAAATTGGAAACAAAACAGTCCTTATTTCAGGTGTCCCGACAGGTAATCATCAAACAAACGCCGTGAACATACTCCCCAATGGGACACTCGTTTGGCACAGTGGATCTACCTGCAACATCTGCGTTGAGGACGATGAACGCAATGGTGCATTGCTTTGGGTGAACGGATCGACGGGGGATCATGGTATACTTGCAAGCGGTGTTCGAAACTCCTTCGACGGTGTATGGGTGCCAAACATTGGCTATGTTTTCACCGACAATGGGCGCGATTGGGAAGGGGA
>JBMYJV010000127.1:0-3788 GCA_049594755.1 Candidatus Poseidoniaceae archaeon | reverse complement strand
CAGTTTGCATTCAATCAGTTCACTGGTGAAATTCGAGTGATTGAAGTCAACCCTCGTGTCAGTCGCTCCTCTGCTCTTGCTTCAAAGGCCACGGGCTACCCAATCGCTCGAATGGCTGCAAAAATCGCAGTAGGGTACACACTTGACGAACTACCAAATCCAATCACCGGAGAGGGGACTACGGCAGCATTTGAGCCAACACTTGATTACGTCGTCGTCAAGATTCCTCGATGGCCGTTTGACAAGTTCAGAACCGCAGACAGAACGCTCGGTACTTCCATGAAATCGACTGGTGAAGTCATGGCCATCGGCAGGAATTTCGAAGAAGCATTCCTCAAAGCTTGGGCATCCCTCGAACAAGGTTGTCCATATCCACGCCCGTTGACACGCGCCGATGAGTCTGAAGGTGAAGGCATGGCCGAACGTGCTCATGAGCAACTTCCAGACAGTGTTCTTGTCGATTGGCTCCAAACGGCAACTGATCGTCGCATGGGCGCGCTCTTGGAAGCCTTCCGACGAGGATGGAGTATCGAGCGAGTCCACGAAATCACTCGAATCACGCGATGGTTCTTGCAACGTTTCGAGCATATCGCACAAATGGAATCGAGCCTAGTGAATATGGGTATTCGGCCAGGTTCTCTTGATCGAAAAACAATGATTGAATACAAATCGCATGGATTCAGCGATGCCCACATTGCTGACGCCCTCAACGGTTTCAAGCCAACAGGCTGGAAGGCTCTACCAAAGGATTGCAACGAAGAAACGGTCATGCATCGTCGTCATGAACTGAAGGTGCACCCGCGCTATCGTATGGTCGATTCCTGTGCCGCTGAATTCGCTGCCAAAACGCCATACTACTATTCGACCTACGAACCCTTCCAAGACGATGGTATCGACCACGTTCCGAATTTGGATAAGCGCGATAAACAACGTATGGTTGCGATTGGTTCAGGACCGATTCGAATAGGTCAGGGGATTGAATTTGACTATGGATGTGTGCACGCAGTCATGGCCATCCGTTCTGCCGGAATGGATGCAGTTCTCATCAACAACAACCCCGAAACGGTCTCCACGGACTTTGATACATCCGACCGTTTGTACTTCGATCCATTAACCAGTGAATGTGTTTCAGAGATTCTCTTGCGTGAGAAAGCTCACGGCATCCTCCTGCAATTCGGAGGACAAACGGCCATCAACCTCGCACAACCCATCGAAAAGCGTCTTTCTCACTTAGCATCGAAGGGTGCAGATGTACAGATTCTTGGTACGAGTGTCGATGGTATCGACGAAGCCAGCGACCGAGAACGTTTCGAAGCATTTGCCAAGAAACATGGCTTGCGTATGCCGAATGGTGCGACAGGTACAACGGCAGACGATATTCGAAAAGCCGTGGACAATATAGGATATCCAGTTCTGATTCGCCCATCCTACGTCCTCGGTGGTCGCGGAATGGAGATCCTCTCCAATGAAGCACAATTGGAAGCATATCTCAAAGAGGCATACCTGGCACCAGACAAGCCATTGCTGGTCGATGAATACCTTGGGCATGCTACAGAAATCGATGTTGACGCCGCTGGTGATGGCAAAGAGGTTCTCGTTGGAGCCATCATGGAACATCTCGAAGAAGCAGGTATTCATTCAGGGGATTCGACATGTTTTATCCCTGCTCAAAACATTAGTGAAGAGATGCTTACACGCGTGGCTGAGCAGACAAAGACCATTGGTTTAGGACTCAATATCAAAGGATGCTTCAACATTCAATTCGCCATACAAGGCGATGATCTGTACGTCCTCGAGGTCAATCCACGATCGTCAAGAACCGTTCCTTTTGTTGCAAAATCCTCAGGACTTCCATTGGCGAAGATTGCAGCCAACGTTACGATTGGAATACCTCTCTCTGAACAAACGATACCAAAGCGAACCTCAGGTCAAATTTGTGTCAAAGCCCCTGTGTTCCCATTCATCAAGTTGCGAGGACTCGACCCAGCGCCGGGTCCTGAAATGAAGTCAACTGGAGAGGTCTATGGCTCTGATACTTCTGCCGACGTAGCTTATCTCAAGGCACGATTGGCCACAGAAGTGCCTGTTGCAAGTTCAGGTGGTGTTTACCTGACCGTTCGAGACGAAGACAAAGACGCACTCGTTCCAATTGCTGAAGAGTTGTGCAATCTTGGATTTACCTTGTTCGCCACACCAGGTACAGCAGACGTCTTGAGATCTTCGAATGTTGAAGTGACAACTGTCTATAGAATCAATGAGAGGAAGCATCCTGATGCACTTGATTTAATGCGTCGTGGCGACATCTCCTTCATCGTCAATGTGCCAACTGTTTCAGGAGGAGCCGTTCGTGATGGCAACATGATGCGTCGCCTTGCTGTCGAGTTGAACATACCGTTTGTAACAACGATTCGAGGTGCTCGAATGGAGACAGCAGCCATTCGTGCACTGATCGAAAAAGACATCGTACCAAGAAAACTCGAAGTGCATTACGATTCGAAGTTCCTCTGATTTATCGAATCTCCCCGTACCGCTTCATCCATTAACCACCACTGTTGAAGTCCGAATATGGACATCATTGCGTTATCAACATCAGATATTGATGCAATGTGGAACATCAATGAGCAAGGACTACCTGGTACAGGTAAAGTTTCGAAAGAGGAAATCGCAAAACTACTGGAATTCTCCTCACTCTCTGTCGGAGCTTATAACCAAGGTGAATTGCTTGGCTTCGTCATTTGCTTGCCGCCAAAAACAGCGTATGGGAGCCGCAATTATGCATGGTTTAACAAGCATCATGCTTCGTTTGTTTACGTCGATCGCATCGCTGTTTCGGAAGAAAACAGAAACAAAGGAGTGGGTTCTGCATTGTACGATCACGTTGTTTCGTATTCAAAGCAACATGGAGTACCCGTTGCAGCAGAGGTCAATAGAGAACCACCGAATCCTGGCTCAATGCGATTTCATCAGCGCTTTGGATTCGAAGAAGTTGGAGTCCTTCATCATGCAGAAAAATCTGTCACGATGTTCTTGAAGCAAGCATAGGATCGATACGGATTCGATTTCCAATCCAAAAGCCTGCGATGTTTACGATGACATCAGAGATTTTGTTATCGATGGTTTCCTTTGCAAATTCATAAGGCAACACCAACTCAACGAACTCCCATCCAATCGATAAGAAAAGGAACACGTACCAATTTCTCAATATGAATCGCCCAACAAGGGACCACTGTACAAAGTGGCCAAGCGACCATAGATTGAGCACTGCCATACTAATCAGATTGCTTCGATGACGATGGCTATCCCTTGTCCACCACCAATGCATGCTGTTGCAATGCCGTACTTGCCACCAGACCGCTTTAATTCATGTGCAAGCGTGAGTGTCAAGCGAGTGCCGGTTGCAGCAAGCGGATGTCCGAGTCCAACTGCTCCTCCATTGACGTTGACTTTGTCTTCATCAAGACCAAGTTCCTTGACACAAGCAACAGCCTGTCCTGCGAATGCTTCGTTGATCTCCCATCTGTCAATGTCCTCAATGGAAAGGCCTGTTCTCTGAAGAGCCTTTCTGGAGGCTGGAACGGGTCCATAGGCCATGATTGCAGGTTCGAGGCCTACAATGCCCCAGCCAACAATTCTTGCGAGTGGTTTGTCTCCATCTGCTTCTGCTTGTGATGCTGACTTGATGACAACTGCTGCTGCACCATCGACAATTCCCGAAGCGTTTCCTGCAGTCACCAGAGAATCTGGGCCAAACGCTGTTGGTAGTTTCGACAGGGATTCTGGAGATGTGT
>JBMYJV010000126.1:0-3818 GCA_049594755.1 Candidatus Poseidoniaceae archaeon | reverse complement strand
CCACTTGTCACCGATGCGCCAACTTGGAACATCTGTGGAACTTGCTGTACCCGAGGATTGGTCAACGGATGGTAACAAGTTGAGTGTTGTAGTGTCGTTGTCGACGAGATGTACAGTGCTTGAACCAGCCAAAAGGATCAAAACAAGCAAAGTCAGAAAGCGGTTCGCCATGCCTGAATGTCCGCTTCCTTGTACTTAGGAATTGTCAGCCTGCGAGTCGAGCCATTGTTGGCCATAATGCTCCCACTGCTCCATCGTCCACCCCTCGGGCAATCCGCCTTCTGGGAGAGGAGGTCCAGCTGTAGGCGCAGGGCTTACGTTGACTGAATCAAAGGCCCGTTCAACGGGCGGATCTTGTGGACGATTTCGACGTGCTGAGATTTCATGCGGCATCAGACCGACTTCCTCATCGCTGAAGATTGCGTTCTGCTGCTGGTCAAGCCGATCCATGGCTCGTTGCTGTCTGCCAGAGCGTCGACGGCGTGTCATCATGCCGAGGACAAGGAGCATGAAGGCGAGCAATGAGAGTTGAGCAACAGGATTGGCTTCATCGCCGATGAATGCAGCCCCCAATTCCTCCACAATGGTACGTTCTGGGGCACCGATCTCAACATTGATGACTCGAGTTCCTGGTCGTTCTGGATTCTCATCCCATGCAATGACTCGGATTGTGTACGATCCTTCACGGGTGAACACATGTTCGATTTGTTTACCAATTTTGTCGGCATCGTTGTCTTTGACACCATCACCATTGCTGTCAACGGATGTGTCGAGATCCCAAACGACCGTGATTTGGTCGAGGTCATTGATGGAGTCGATCGTTCCACTTGCATCCAAAAGACATGCTTCGAGGGCGTTGCAGACAATGTCCTTGGTTCGAACAATTGGTGGGATGTTGAGGACTTCAATGGAGAGAATCTCACTCACACGCACGCCGTCGTCATCGGTTACGTGGTAGATGACCGTGTGCGTTCCGCTTGTGTTCCAATGCCAGACCAGTTCATCGCCAACCACATCACAATCATCATCAGCACCGCCGATATCGTTGGAATCGAGACCAGGATCAACGTCCCAGCAACGAATCAACGTATCGTAATCGGAGGGTGTATCCGTTGCATTGCCGACCAATCGAACTTCTTCTCCTTCTGCAAGGGGGAGAACTTGCTCCAGTGGCTGAACAACTGGCGGGACGTTTGCAACACTTACCCATCGCTCGTATGTGCCGCTGCTGGCCCCTTCAGAGTCGCTCACTTCGAGGCGCATGCGGTGGAGTCCAGCTGTCTCCCACATCATCTCAAATTCCGAGACTCGTCCGTCGAACGTCTTGATGAGATTTGGTTGTGCATCATCTGGCCACCAACGGTGGGTTAAACCATCCAAATCATCGATTGAATCGAGTGCTTGACCACGGAGATTGACCATCTGGTCCTCTTGAACATGCCAGGTTTGCTGGACATCGAGTGGAAGCGGGCCACTGTCGTTGGTCATGGTGACAGACAGCCCGTGAGGGTTGATGTTGGTGAATCGGATATCGATGCTGGCCATGGTCATGGCACTGTCGTCGTCGACACCAACGGCTTGGAATGTATGCCATCCTTCTGTAGGTGCAGTCGTTGTACACACACGCGTGTAGTATCCTTCTTCACAGATTGCATTTGGCCAGTACACATCCACGATTCCGGGAAACGGGTCTTCAGAGTCCGTATCGTTTGCATAAGCATAGAGCGTAACGGGATGTTCGACTTTGACCTCGTTACGAGCGCTGATAACCTCGATGTTTGGGGCACGATTCAAAATGACAACATCAAGAATGCCTTCGACTTGGTCTTGTTCTTCATCGGTAATGGTCACCTCAACAGGGTATTCTCCATCATTTGTCCAAGTCCAGTTCAGCATGCAATCCATGGATTCAACTCGCGTCCACGCCGCTGAGCGAGTACCGTCGTACCAAGGAACATTGAACAGACAGGATACATTGCCACCGTCCTCATCAAAACTACCCGAGGCATTGATGACCGTCTCGACGTTTGTGTACACCTCGATGGGTTCGAGTACGGCCGTTGGTAGGCGTCCGATAAACAACTCAATTTCACCAAGGTCGTTATCGGCATCCGCATCTGCATTGTTGACTTGCAAAGGGTCTGATTCCCATCGAATGGGCATGGTTCCAATCGCTGCATCAGCAGGAACCGTCCAGGTGAAATTGACTTTGTGTGATTCGTATGTTGAGAGCGCTGGCAGACCAAGGTCGAAAATGGATCCATCGGGATGATAGATTCGTAAATCAGTCGCTGTCGATGTTGTGATGCCTTTGTTGACAACAGCAACTTCAATGGTCAAATCATCACCTGGAAGGACATTGTATCCCGATAAAGAACTGACAGTGCTGACAACTCCACTCCTGTTTCGAATGATGAGAGCACGGTCTTCGTCTGCAATTAAGTCAAGGCCCACGAGATATTCGTCGAGGGTGATGGTCGCTGCACCGACGTAGCTTCCAGATTTCGCCATGATACCATGACTGGACCAGTCCGTGTTCGTTGCTGAATAGTCAATGCTGCTTCCTGAATCAATCGTTGTGCTCGCTGAACCGTTTGAAGCGGTATAGACAGTGGTTGAGGCACCATCGTATGCAACCTCAACCCCAACTCCATCAATGGTTCCATAACACGATGGGCTGAGGTGAACCCATACTTCCAGTGGTGAATCAAGTGCCGTGAGGGAACGCTCAGGATCCACATCAACGCATGTCGGTCGAGTACCTGGGTCGCTGTTGCTTTCAACACCCGTCGCTCCAACAGGTATGTATTGCTTCAAACGGAAATCGATGGTCAGGCCAACGTCTTCTTCGGCATGCCGCCATGCGTAATTGTTGACCGCTGGGCAGTACCATCGGTAACCTGTTGAGACGCCATTTGAGTTCCATGATGTCAGTTCGTACGATGCATCACATCCACTGTAAGCAATCCCAGCCCCAATGGCGTTTCGGGGTTGTCCAACATCGGTGACTTCCCATGTCGTTGTGTTGGTATCCGTTTCTGGTGGCGGGAACGGTGTAATGTAATCGCTTTGACCAGACCATTGCGAGGATGCAGTTGTGAGTGAAGTCCACCGTTCACCATAGCGGAGTGGGAAATCATACGCCTCCGTGGCAGGGCTGTATTCGTTCGTAATCGTGATATCACCGAGGATTTGTGTGAGCGAACCGATGCCGTATGGAATGAACTTGATGTACAAATCGAGATCGTTTTTGACAGTCGCAAAATCACTCACTCGAAGGTATTCAGTCTGCGTAAATTGGATTTCAGCGTTCCCCGTGAACCCTTCAAGTTCGACACCACTCTTGTCAAAATCTGCAGACATTCGCAGTTTATAGACCCATTCGGTTCCATTGTCAAATTGGAGCTCGAGAATGTCTGTGACTTCAGCAGTTGCATCGCCTCGAATCTCACCCACGTTCGCTGAAACGCCCGTATCTGTGATGAGAATGGAAGGATCAAACGTCCCGGAGTAAATCCATTTGTCACCGACTCTCCATGATGGTAGGTCGGTCACACCAGGATCGGACCCACTTCGTTGAACCAGGTCCTCGTCAGAGAGCAGAATGTTATGTTCAACCAATGGGATTTGGCTGAACCCGATCATGCAGGCAAGAACGAGCAGGGTCAAGATACGTGACTTGAGCACTCCGCCCATGCATGTGCTTGCATGTTCTTGCACATCAAAGGTGCGACGATGGCCTCAGAGGAGATCAGCAAGTTCGTCCTTGATGATTTCAACTGCTTCCAAGATTTCGTCCTTGTGTCGTGCACCTGTAA
>JBMYJV010000125.1:0-3838 GCA_049594755.1 Candidatus Poseidoniaceae archaeon | reverse complement strand
GTGAATCCCAATCGCACCGCTTCTCCCTTGCCCTTTGAAGGTTGGACCAAGACGACACAACCGCCCTCGGCGCCAACCTGCTGGGATGAATCCGTACTCTTGCCATCAACAATCACAACATCGGATTGCCAACCTTCCTCTGCAAGCGATGCGTGTGGTATGGTTTTCAACACCGCACGTAATCCCTCTGCCTCGTTGAGGACAGGAAGGAGAATCATCAATCGTTTCACGTTTGTTTCTTACAGAAGGTTGCTTTTCATGCCTTCGCAGGATTTCCTCGATTCAATTCCAAATGATGAATCCGTATGCCAGTTGAATCAACGATTTGTGAACTTCGTCCAGAAAATCCGAGAGGGTTGATCCAAGATGAGCCATCCGAATTCAATTCGAATTCAACATGAAGTCGCTGATTGAGTTGGATATTTTGACACGCCATGTTCCAACCTCCTGACTTTTCCAAGCTCAAGGATTGATCATTGAACCTGATCGAATAGTCTTCAAACGAACCGATCTGTTCGTACACAACACATGCCTTGTACAAGCCTTGTAGACTCGTTTCGTTGACTACTTCACTCCAAACAAAGGTGCCTTTTTGATTCAGGACAATCCGTTCATTACCTCGTTCGAGTGGATCATTGAAACGGTGGTTGCGCCAAGGGTCTTCCTCCAATGCACATCCCTTCATTGAGATGCATTCATCTTGGCTCAGGGCGACAGCGGAGGTAACTCTGGTGGGTGATGGTTCGCTCCAAAGTTTCCAATATCGCGCTCCGGAGAACTCCTGTTCCATGCTCCAGTAGGGTGATGGGCCCAAGGTCAATGCAATCGTTCCAATAGGGCTTGAGACTGCATAGCCAATGCCAAGTCGGCTCAGGGTTTCGATATCATCCATACGAATGGCTGTTGTTGCCGCACCCTGTATGGATTCATCCAATGTCAGAAGCCCAAGTGTGGGGATGCTTGTGATCTGAACGGATGCATCGAAGGCATAACCGTGTCCCCAGTGAACGTTTTCGGAATACACGATCTTGTTGGGTGGATGATTCATAAGATACGTTCGAAGTTCAGCATCACCCGATGTTGTTGCATGAAGTTCCTCATGCGTCGATAGGTTGGTCAACAAACCAACGCTCATCATCGATCCGATGACGAGCATGACGAGGAAAATCGTGCTGTACAACGGTCGAATGAATGGATCCATTTCCAATCCGAACCATGCTTTTTCGTCACCGACGGTTGTCAACGAGGTCGATCGACTCGCAAGCAACCCTACAATCACTGCAAGGGGGACATGATAGGCATGCAATGCCATCGAATAAAGCGTGTAAGAAAGGAGGCTGAGAATCTGGACATTTGCCAATCCTTCGATGAGATGAACGAATGAAACAAGCCACAACGCTAGGAACCAGAGTGAGAGCAGTCGGATTTCGAGACTCTTACGTCCCATGAAAATCGCTATGCTTGCAAAGAGCATCAGCGGTCCATTGAACATGAGCATAGGTTTTCCTCCTTGCCATCCATACTCCGCAAAGACTGGCTCGCTCAGCATGCGTGGTGCGAAATAGATGAGTGCGACGATGAACATCGACGTCACGATGAGAATCGACGTAAGGAAGATCGGCTTTTGTTGGGATTGTTCATCATCGGACAAGCGTTCACGAGAAAGGAGGCTGGCGACGAGCAAAGCAGCAAGGTAGATAGCTCCTGTCGGATGGATGAGGACGGTACAAATTGAGAGGAATACAAAAGCGAGGAGATGATACCGGAGCGATTGTTGAATTGGTCGTAGGACAATCATCAATCCAACGATCAATCCCAATTGACTCGCAACGGTAGGGTAGCCTGAATCAAACACTTTTGCAAACAATGCGAACGATGCACCCATGGCGAGAACGCTTGAAGCACCTGCTCCAAGTCGGTCCATGCTTCCCCAAATCCCAAGGAGGAGTGCAAAGAGGGAAAGATGGCCCAAAACGAGGATGGATTGTTCAATCGATGATCCTGTTACACTGACAATCCAAGCGAGAATGGTTGGAAACGCAGGCGGATACGTCCACAATCCTGCATTTGGAGAAGGAACCTCGAACGTGCCTGATTGGGCGACATGGCTTGCCAGTGTGCTAAAACCAATCCAATCAACACCAAATGGGCGATCAAACATCACGATTGGGACCAGTGTAAGAAGACAAAAGCACCCTGCTGCAATCTGCAGCAATGGATTTCGGTTGCTTTGGAACCATTGCTGCGCGGCAACTTCCTGCTCAATCTCAGGCTCGCTTTCACTGAGAACGAGGCCATGGATTGCTGCTTCCATTTTTTGCCATTGCGTGTATGTGGTTCGCTCGACATGCACTTTGCGGAACAAAAAAGCAATCGATAATGCGTTGATAAGAATCAGTGCAATGGTCAAATTCCCTACGCTCCATGCTTGAATGACAAACAACAACCCTGATGTTCCATACATTGCTAAAAGCCCGATTGGAAAACACAACAATGCCTTTCGGAAGGTATCCGCAGAAGCATCGAGGATACGCAACAAGGCAAGACCTGGAGCGATGGTCGGTAGGAGAATTGCAAGCACAACCTCCCACATGCTTGACCGCTGGTTCAAGCATCACATCAAGTTCATGCATGAACTCTTAGAGGTGAATCTCTTCTTACGTCCATGTGGGGTTGTCCAGACCGAGCAGGGAGTGGAGAGAATACGTTCCATCCAATCGTTCTTCTTCCAGACGAATACTGGGTCCTGAATCTTCAGAAACCACAAACGACGTGGAATCAACAGTACGAATACACGGTCGGTCGATACGATGAAGACCGCCGAGGAATGTACACGCAAGATCTGTTTGGAGGTGAGCGAACCATCCACGTTGGCCTTGACATTGGAGGTCCTGCGCAAACACCGATTTTTGCGTTTGAAGATGGAAGAATTCACAGTTTTGCAGACAACGATGTGGATGGTTCCTACGGCCCAACCATCATCACAGAGCATTCAATTGAAATTGATGGTAAACAGCAAACCATCTGGGTTCTTCACGGTCACTTGTCACGTGAATCGTTGAATGGATTGGTCGCAGGCGCACCCATCTCGAAAGGCGATGCAATTGGGAAGATGGGCGAAGAACACGAAAACGGTGGTTGGCCACCGCATGTTCACATTCAGTTGTCCTTGATTGAACCAACAGAACCGGATTTGCAAGGCGTTGTATCACCTGAACATCGAGATGATGCTCTCAAGCGTTATCCTGACCCACGGAACATCCTCGGGCTACTCTATTGATGCATCATCTGCAAGATACCCTTTCAGAGCTTGAATGGGACGAATCGCTGCTGGATCTTTGCCATGAAGCAATGCAAGGGCGATGGTAAGCCAATCCATGACAATGCAGTGATGAAGTAGGACTTCCAGTAATGAGGTTCCCTCTCCATGAATTCTCCATGCGAAATCTGTAGGTGTATGTTCGATCATCCAATCGACTCGACGGCGTACGCGTGGTTGCATTCCATCCCATGTCAGAATCAATACGGCTTGTTCTTCTCGGGCAGGATCGGCATCATCCGAGACGCCTCCCCATGCGACAATTTCATTGTGATTCATTTCGGGAACAACTCCAATTCGAGCGAAACGTCCTGAATTTTCATTCAACTGATTCTTGCATCGCACCAAGGCTGGTTCCAATTCTGTTGGTCCAAGCAATGCAATCGGGTGTTCACGAAGAGCCATCGCCAAGTCGAGCAATGGGGTGCCAGATGCGTTGCGGAAATCATTCTCTTGGCAAGCATATTCCAAACGAATGAGCATGGCTTCACGCTCATCATCAGCTTGTTGTGGAAGCAA
>JBMYJV010000124.1:0-3848 GCA_049594755.1 Candidatus Poseidoniaceae archaeon | reverse complement strand
CATTGTCTTGGCGATCGTCTTCCGTTCAATACGGTTAGGAATCGTGACCATGGTTCCTGTGGCTGTCGTCATCCTTTGGCAACCACTTCTCATGCAGAGTGGCGATGTCAACGTCAACATCTTCACTGCCATGATTGGAACCATCGTGTTCGGAATAGGTGTCGATGATGCGATTCACGTGATGCACAGAATACAGGAAGAGGGTGAGAATTCGAAAGGAATTGCCCATTCCATCGAAGAAACAGGTCAGACCATCTTTGAGACGACCATCACGACCGTTGCTGGAATATCGGCTGGATTCTTGGCGGCCTTCCCTGGTTTAGAGAACTTCTTCATGCTGATGTGCTTGCTCATCATCTTCGCCTTCGTGACCAGTTCGTTCCTTCTACCAAGCATCCTTGTTGCCGAACATACGCTTCGAGACTTGATCAAAGGTAGGACAACGTTTGGAGAATTCATTCGTGGAGAAGACCCCTGGAGAGACATGTCTGGTGACATGACCATTACCAAAGCATCTGAATTGAAACCGGTTGATGCAGTCTTGGATCAATCGTAGATTCGTGCACGCCACATAGCAGCTGCAAGCAGAACGAACAATCCGAGGGCAAGGCCAAATCGAACATCAGGTGTTGATGCTTCGCTCTCGCCCGTTGATGAACCGATTTGGTTGTCAGAGTCGTTACCAGCAGGAGCCTCAACATCGAGAACGGTGACTGAACCCGTCATGCCAACCGCTTCATGAGGTTCACAAAAGAAACTGTAGGTTCCAGCAGAATCGTAATCGAAAACGTGGCCATAGTCCACTGCACGCTCAGGATCGCCCGAATCAAAGACACCGTTCTCTTCAACAGAATTGTGGGGTAGGGCTTGACCTCCCCAGACGAATCGGAGTGTATCCCCTTCGTTAATCGTTAACGCTGATGGAGTGAATCGAAGGTTCGTACTGTCAACAGTTACAACGTGAACGTCAGTCTCTTGCTCCTCCTCGAGTGTAAGATTCCCTTGGAGAAGAAGCAGGACAATGGTCACAACGATGGCTGCTCGCATGGTTGTTAATTACGACGCAGATATATGAACAACTGTTCCTTTTCTGAGAACAATGTGGAGGGAGTGAGGAGTAAGCCCCTTTTTGTTGCCTTTCGGTGACCGCATTCAACTTAGCATCCTACCTGTCCCTCTGCGTGCCGCATCAACAGGACGATTTGGACTTGCTCCAGTGGGGTTGCTCGTTCCATCGACATTCAGGCAACCTCCGTCTTTAAACATCATTGTACACACCTGGTATCGTATCGTTTCTGTGGCATTGACCTGACCATCTCTGATCTTTCACTTCTGTGAACCACCTGCACTGTGGAGAGGGGACTTTCCTCAGAGTCGAACTCTGTCAGCGGTCCTCTCACTCCCTCCGAGTGTCTGTCAATCAACTTCCATATGAACCCATCAGATTCACTGATATGGGTTTTGACCGACGTCAGCCGACTGCTGCTGACCACCGTACGGACCTTGCTGCTGAGGCTGTTGAGCCATGGCAGGGAGCGATTGTTCTACTCGCGCCATACGCTGGGCAAGTCGAGGATTCATTCGCTTCTGAGGTTCTGCTGGACGCAAACCAAAGACGAGCAAGCCAACCAAGACGAGACTGAGGACGACCAAGACGCCCAAGACAACTGGGTTCACTTCCGAAACGGTTCCGAGGAAGCCTTCAGATTCAGCCTCTTTGACACGCAAGGTAGGAGTTTGCATGGTTTCCGAACCGAGGATTTGTACTTCGAGCCACATCGTCCCTGTTCGCGATGGCACCCAAGTGCCCGTGTAGACGGTGGATGTTCCCGGAGCAACCTCTACCTGACGTGCATCCACACGGGTGCGCGCTCCATTCGATTCGACCAATTCAAGAACAATCTGGACGCTACCGTCAGCATTTCCGTTGTTGACAATGTTTGCAGAGATTTCCACGGTTTCATCGACACGAACACTGTCGCCTCCGTACTTGACGGATGGATCACCAACAAAGGTGAAATCAGGTACTCGTTGTTCCAAGTCCCATGTGTGGAATGGTGCATCGACGTCGTTGAAATCCTCAGAGAAGGCGTTACCTGCCATGTCTTCCCCAGTGACCCAAACACGCAATTCGAGTGCTTCGGTTCGATCTGATTCAGAGATGATATCATCCAAATCGAGTGTGGCTGCAATTGGAATTTGTTCACCATGCGCTCGACCTCCAAGAAGTTCCATCGGCATTTGGCCATCGTACATAGCTGCGACGTTGAGCCCCAATCCAGCAGGATGAACGGCGTAGTTGAGAACCAAGGTATCTGTGTTGAGTTGTTCCAGTTCTCGGACCGTTAGTTGAATCATCAAATCGGACCAGTCGGATTCTGCAATGATGTCTTGGGCGTTTGGAGAGCCAATCTCCATGAGAATCGGTGCTTGTTTGTCGACGAAAATGGTCGTGACAGGACCTTCATCGAGACCACGCAAGACGGCACCACTTGGTGGATTGTACATCGAGAGGAACAACCCATGTTCACCAGGTTGGTCTGGAACCGTTCGAGCGAAACTGAAGTTTCCGTACGTTTCGACAACGGATTCCTGTCCGTTGATTCGCATCAACAGATCGAGCGATTGTTCGAGGGTTCGCATGCTTCGATACCAGACCAATTCACCTTGGTATTCCATTGAGGAGTCTTCTGCAGCATATGCTCCAACAGGGTTCACTTCGTTCATATCGATGAGCAGTTTTGATTGCGATTGGTCAAGGGC
The DNA here is from genome assembly GCA_049594755.1 of Candidatus Poseidoniaceae archaeon. Taxonomy (GTDB): domain Archaea; phylum Thermoplasmatota; class Poseidoniia; order Poseidoniales; family Poseidoniaceae; genus MGIIa-L2. The sequence continues at coordinate 1,085 of JBMYJV010000124.1, read as the reverse complement.
CAACTCGCCGCTGTATTGCCATGATGCATCGTACAATGGGAAGACGACGGTTTGACCGAGACGATCCGTAATTTGCACGGACGGAATCCGAACAAAGCTCGGATCTGGGTCAAAGCCCCATTCAATGCTGAAGTTGACATTGAATGCTCCTTGTTCGGAGAAGACGCCATCGCCACCACCGACGGAACACGATTCGACGTCAACATAGACGTGGTTGCTGTAGCACTGGTCGTCCTCTGCATTCCAGTAAACGATGGCAGAGTCGCTTTCGGTCGAACCAAGGTTCAGCTCAATCGATTCAATGTCTGTGACACCGTTTTTGTCCCAAACTGGAACCTGCAAGAGATTGGCTTCACCAGGATGGAGCCAGCCATCACCGTATTGGCCCCAAATCAAATCGTACTCCGTTCCCAACGAAGGTGTTCCATCCGAGCGAATCTGGAGATTGAACAGAGGCGTGTTCATGCTTCCTCCCTCAATCATGACGTTACCAGCGCCATCTGCTACGCTCAACCAACCTTGGACGTATTCGCCGTCTGGTGCTTGAGATGTATCCATAGTAAGTGTAAACTCACCAATTGTGGCAAGCATGTCCTCGGGTTGCTCCAATGGAATAATCTGAACTTCGTCTTCATCGATTGAACCATCCATGTTTGCATCATCAATCCATGAGCGCCAAATGTGTGCATCGGCATGATGTGGGAGCGAGGGGCTATCGCCGAGAATAAAATTCACCTCTGTCGACGGTGAAGCATCGACGTGATCAAACGTATCGACGTCCATACCAATCAGCATTGGAGCAATGGAGTCCATGGTGAAATTGGCCACTGGATTCACTTCGTAAGCAACACCTTGACCAGCGACGGGCGTAACTTCAATTTCCATTTCGAGGTTGTTTGCACTCGAAGGAACGCTGTAAATGATGGAAGCAACACCATTGAGAATAAGACTCGTTGAGCCCTTGTCTTGACCATCGACGAGTAATCGTACCTGTGCTTGACCGGTTCGAGGCACTGCATCACGAACACCTTCGAAGCCAAGGTAGGCATTGACCGTCACAAATGTGCCCTGAATGAGCGAGGCTG
>JBMYJV010000123.1:0-3918 GCA_049594755.1 Candidatus Poseidoniaceae archaeon | reverse complement strand
ACCACCTCCTCAACCTGCTTCTCTTGCTCAAGGGTTTGTTGATGAATTTGATCAAGAATTTGACGCAATCCTTCGATTTCGTTGTCGTCTTCCATCGCTCGATGGGCGAGGAGAATCAATTCACCAAGCTCTTCGCTCATGCTCTGCTCTGCAGAAACACATTCCAATGCTTCATCGAACAGTTCGATGGCAAAGTCAGGGCGATTGAGCGCAAGGAACGATTCTCCAAGTTCGGTTAACGCTTGAGCGGCCATGGCAACATCATCTCGGACCAAGGCCTGTGCATGATTTAGGGCTTCTTCCGAAGATGCTCCTGCCATGTACAATGCCATGGCTTGAACGATGTGTTGTTTCAACTTCATTGGTACACTGAGCGTATCCAAGCCCAAGGAGGAGGTTGATAATCGAATGGCTTTCTCGACTTTGTCGGTCGAAAGAGCGAGGACGGCAAGACGAGCGAGAATACGTGCCTCAATGGTGTCCTCATCGACGTGTGTTGCTTGGAACAATGCGGTGGAGAGGTGAAGATGTGAGCCAATCGCATCGCCCTTCATTCGTTTCATGATGGCAAGTGCCATTTCGGCACGAACGAGAATCCGAGAATGGAAACGATGGGCTACATCGACGAGTTCTCGGTCCAACGGAGCCAAATCGATACCAGCATTTTCGAGACAATCAGCAATCATGGTTTGTGTTTCAACAATGATTTCATCGAGCGACTCTTGTGTGAGTTTCTGCTTCAGTTGGGCAACGTGTTGCTCCAATTCCATCATGGTTTGACAACTTGATTTCAACGGTGTGAGTTTCTTTCGTAGGTTTGTCTTGATGTCTTCACCATTCATCATACGATGCAGTTGGTTGAGGAGGTTCACGCTCGAACCTTCATTGCTCTGAACAGGTTTCGAAACGGGTTTGGCTTGTGGACTGGACAACAACGAGTCGACCATCCAGGTGATTTTGGCTTGTACGTCGTATTCGTTGCGTCGACTGATCGCATACTGCATTTCTGCAGCGCGTATACGACGACCAAGGCGACGCAACTCCGACGCATGCTTTCCTTTGGCTTTGGTTGAGAGTCGCTCAAAGAAGGTGGATGGAGGACAGACTTCGCTTGCAAGTTGGTGTTCTTCTGTAGCCTTAGCCATCTTGAAGTCGTCCGTCACGAGAATCACATGATGACCATCGCGCTGCAGATCATGTGCAAGCACCATCAGCGAGAGGTCAACGTCTTGTGGCGAAGCTCGCTCTCCAATCTTTGCTCCTAAACCACGAATTTGGTCGTCTGAAACGTCGTGTGTGGTCAACATCGGTTTGATGTGATTCAACAGGTTTGGCTTTTGCTTCCATCGTTGGTAGCGAACGTTCTGGATTTCGCCATGAACGCCTTTGGTGACGTGCATCGTTTTCAGAGCAGACTTGAGATCGTCGAGAATGCTTGTCGATGCCATTCCTCCCATGTGGATGAAGCAATTTGAATCGACCACGTAGGTGACCATGCTTGAACCAGTTCAATCCGCATCATAATTCTTGAGCCGAATGGACAGCAAGAATTGCATCGACAAGTGGGGCGATGGTGGCACTGTTCGGATAGGGTGAAACGACGTCTGCAGCATCTCGAACATCTGCAAACGGTGTCCCCACTGCAACCGACCAGCCCGACATAGCAAACATCGAGAGATCGTTTGGAGCATCACCAACGGAGAGTAGTTCAGACGCTTCAATACCCATACGCTCGAGAATCATTTCCAAGCCACTGCCTTTGGAGAGATGGGGTTCCATCAGGTGAATCGCAAATCCGGTTCGAACAACGTCAAGATTGGACCAATCGCTTTCATCAATGGATGATGTGACCAATTGGAGGTCCTCATCTGCAAACAGACACCATTCGCTCTCTCTCCAAGCGTTGGTTTGGATACCCCTTGCATCGATTTCAGAATGTTGCGATTGAAGCCATTCTGCAGCTCTCTTTGCTTCATCTCCAGATGCTCGAACCAAGGGTTCATCCCAATCCGGATGCCACAATACGCCACCGTTTTCACAACACATTGGGCCACTGAGTCCGATAAATCGCCACAGTCCATACGTGATGGCACGGACGTTCCCAGTTGCAAGAATCACAGGAATTCCAGCATCCTCAAGTCGACGCAATGCTTCAACTGCATGCATATCCAAGCGTTTGTTTTCGTCGGTTAACGTACCATCGATATCGAAAGCGACGATACGAGGACACCATCCCGGCGGAAGCCACTCCATACAACAACCAGACATCCATGTTTCAAGAAGATTCTGACTTTGTGCAACGCATTCTATGACAGAATTAATCAAACAGGAACAGGACCAAAACGACATGGGGGAAGGCGACTCGGACGTTTTTTTCTCCCTCGAAGATGACCCAGTTGAAGGGCCATCCGAACCTGTTCAAGCCCCTCCATCCGTTGTTGTCAACGAACCAGTTGCTGAAGAGGTCGAAATCCTTGATGCTGAAATCGTGATGCAAGCAACGGGCGATTACACCGTTGAATGGCCATTGATTGGCATGGATTGCCCCGATTGTGCCAGCAAAGCGACGAAGGCATTGAATCTCATGCCTCAGGTTTCCTGCCCGGTTGTCTCAGCAACAAGTGGAGAGGTCAAACTCTCGGTCGATCTTGAGAAAGGGGCTCTCTCGGAAGTCTCGAACGTCTTGCGTTCACTTGGCCATGCCCCAGATACTGAGCATCACCATCTCAAAGGTGTGAAAGCTGGAAACGTTGCAAAACGGAACAATACAACGTTACGAGAATTGAAGAAATTGTTCAGGCTTCAGCCAGGCATCCTTGATGCGGACATCGAAAAGGATGGCCGAATCTTGTTGCAAATGGTCACCAGTGGTGACAAGGAACTGCTCAAGAAACGAGATGAAGCCATCGAGCAAGTGTGTGGTTCTGAGCCACGATATGTTGCAACAACATCGAATCGATTGCGGCCCGATCAATTCAGATTGCTCGGTGCAGCATTCGCACTACCGCTTCTTCTCATCATCATAGCACTCGAACTCGTCGGTATTGAAGGCTGGATTCCTGCAGCGATTGCCATCCCAGGCATCCTTGTCTCAAGTTATCAGATGTTCAGAGAAGCCATTGCGAGCATTGTCAATCGACAACTCGGCTTCCAAGTTCTCACCAGTTTGGCCGTCATCGGAGCCTGTGGCCTGATGATGTGGGAGGAAGCGCTCATCGTTGCTATCCTCGTCGCACTAACAGCCCATCTAGAGGGAGATGCGTTGATGAAAGCCAGAGAAGCCATGCAAGGAGGGCTTGACCGATTGCCTCGTGTTGCTCGACGTGTTCCAGAAAAGAAATCCTTCACACCTTCAGCCATTCAAATTGGCATTGCATCATCGACGACAGCATCGATGTCCCCAGCGGTTGATCACGCCCGTTCAGAGCCTGAGCAAGTCCCCATCGATCTTCTTTCCATCGGTGACCTCATCGAAATTCGTAGTGGTGAACTTGTTCCTGCTGATGGACGCATCGTTGAGGGTCGTGGTGCACTCAACAAAGCACCATTGACGGGAGAATCCGTACCAGTGGATGTTGAAGAAGGCGACTTCGTTCAGGCCGGACTTGTTCTTGCCCGAGGTCCCGTCGTTCTCAAGGTCGAAGCTGTTGGAGAACAGACGCAACTGTTCGAATTGATTGAGGCGGTCCACACCTTCCGAGATGAGCCACCACGATTGCAAGCGTCCATCGAGAAGTTCACTGCCCTTTGGATTCCAATCGTTTTGTTCGGTGCCTTCGGCGTGTACTGGTTCTTGTATCCAGATAACTGGAAGATCATCCTCTTGCTCTGGGTCGTGGCGTGTCCTTGCGCACTGTTGTTGGCAGCCCCAGTCCCCCATGCAGCTGCTCTGGCGAATTCAGCACACATGGGTGCCAT
>JBMYJV010000122.1:0-3925 GCA_049594755.1 Candidatus Poseidoniaceae archaeon | reverse complement strand
AATGGGACACATACAAGCATGTTTCAATGATCGATTGGAGAGTATACGGAAAATGATTGTCAAGAATTCAAGGTTACCAAGAAAACCACAGGAAATTGGACGACTCAATGTTGAGTATCGACGATACCAAGGCTACGAAAATCTTGCTGTAGCGATTGGATTGGTCAATGAACCCCGTCACACAAAGAACGGCCATCTCATGTTTGGACTCGAAGATGAAACGGGAGAGATGAATTGTTTGCTTACCATTCGTCAAGGAGACGATCGTGATCGAATGCATGAGCAAGTTGTTGAAGCGGGATTGATGCCTGATGATGTGCTTGGCGTCAGCGGCTCATTTTCGCAGACAGGGGACATCTTCTATGTTGATGATTTGTTTTTCCCGATGAAAGATCGACACGAAAAGAAGAGCGCACATATTGGAGTAAGTGTGGCGTTCTTGTCCGATATTCACGTAGGTTCGAAGACGTTCCTTGAGGCACAATGGCACAAGATGGTGCGATGGTTTCACACAGACCCACTTGCGAAGACCATCAAATATCTCATTCTGAGTGGTGACTGCGTCGATGGTGTAGGAATTTATCCTGGCCAAGACAAGGAACTCGCAATCACCGATTTGTTTGGACAATACAGTGAATTTGCACGATTGTTGGAACTTCTACCGGATTGGGTTGAGTGCGTCATGCTTCCAGGAAATCACGATGCAGTTCGACCAGCTGAACCACAACCAACCTTCGAGAAGGACATTCAGCAAGATTACAACAAAACAACCTTTGTTGGAAACCCTTGTGATTTCTCATTGCATGATGTACGCCTTCTCTCTTATCATGGAAAATCGATCGATGATTTCGTTGCTGGTTTGCGAACAGTCACCTATTCTGAACCAGTTGAAGCGATGAGACAGATGCTCAGAAGGCGCCATTTAGCCCCACAATGGGGGGGTAAGACGCCATTATCTCCAGAACTTGAGGACGGGCTCGTCATACGTGAAGTTCCAGATATTTTTGTTACAGGGCACGTCCATGGTCATGCTTGTTTGGATTTCCGAGGAACAACACTTGTATGTTCATCCACATGGCAAGATCAAACATCGTATCAGAAGATGCTTGGGTTCCAACCGAAACCATGCATGCTCACAATTGTGAACTTGCAATCGCATAAATCGACATCAATTCCCTTCGCTTGAAGGCAGAAGAACGTGTTCAAGAATCTTCGAGAGATTCTTCTCCGTCACGATTGGAACACCGGCTTCTGTGAAGGCACTGAGAGAGGATTCACGGCTTGGATTGAAGCCAATGAACCTGCTATTCGGTACCATCATCGAGAGATCCATTTCAGAATCTCCTACCGAAACAACCTCTTCTGGTTTGAACCCGTGCATCTGCATCAGTCGATTGATGACATCGCCTTTACCACTCGCATGGAGACGACAAATACCATCATCGCTAAGGAATCCATCCTCATCGAATTCGAATCCATTAGCAATCCAATCGTCCACTTTGAGCATAGCAGCAATGCTGCTCACGAACAAATCAACGCCAGCACTAACAATGGCCACGTAGACACCGGCATCCTGCAAAGCTTGCACTGTTTCTCGAGCACCCGTCATCAGAGAGACGCCTGAGTACATCCGAAACAGTTCGTCTTTGTGGATTGGATCTTGTATCGCTTTCCACATGGCAATATCCGAACGCATGAACTCAACATCCGTAAGTTCACCAGCAATGAATCGTGAGAGATTCTTACTGTTGTCCGTTCCAAACCCATCGTGCAACGTTTTCCATGAACTCACCGAGTCAACAAGAACGCCATCGCAATCGAAAACAACGCATTTGCAAGCCGTGGTCATGGCCATACCTAGCATCTCCTGCTTAACAGCATTCGCTTGGCACCAGAAGAGTGGGCCGGTGGCGGTAAGGCCACCGGCCCATCAACTGTTCTCAGTCGTTCCAGATCTCAGACAACCTTGTCGAAACTGAGGTCGCTGTACGTCTTGATGACGGATCCATCGCCTGGTCCTGGTTGGTACGTGATACGGATGGTAGCATCCGTAAGCGACTGACCGTCAGGGGCGTGGGTTCGAACGAAGATTTGGTCACCGATACCGAAGGTGGATTCCTTGAAGGAGCCTTGGTTCTCGACCTTATCGACGAATGTCACAAACGTATCACTGTTCGAAGGATCGAATCCATAGACACCGCTCGTGTTTGAGAGCAATGTCTCATACGAGGTTCGGACACCATCAGCGTTGGTGTACAGAACAATCACAGTGACGGCTGCCGTTGCAAGTTCAGCTTCGGTTTGATCGACTGTGATGGCCCAGTAACCATCTGCGGTTCCGATATCTTGGTTTTCGATGTCGAACGTGACTCGAGGAACACCCAGCTTACCAGTCTCTGCAAGGGAAGAAGCCCAGACATAGATGACACCGGAAAGGACGACAGTGATGGCGACCATGAGGATGGTAGCGATAACTGGGCTGACAGCCGTTTCGTCCTCGACGATGCGTCGGGAGTCTTCCTCTTCTTCGTCCTCTTCTTCACGGCGGCTTGCCATTGCAAGAGCAGTGACGAAGAAACCAGCAAGGGCTACGACGACGATGCTTGGTGCGAACGATGGAACAGATCCAATTCCGCCACCGAGTTGTACAACGGATGGCAGCTTGTCACCACTGCTGAGGAAGTCCTCAGATGGCTTGTTCGCATGGTTACAGGTGGTTGGGATACCAGCGTCGCTTCCAACAGCGGATGCGTTGGAGAACATGACGTTGTTACACCAGTCACTGTCTTGGAGAAGTGGTCGGCGTTGCGACTCTTGCAGTCCATCGTCACCGTATGCACCAGGCTTGGACCATTGGTCACCAACAACACCGCCACCATAGTTGATGTGGGATGTTGGGTCGTCGGTCTGGAAGCGCTGTGCAGGAGACTTCGTCATGTCACACTCTGCGTCAAGACAGGTGAGGACATCCATCTCAACCCAAATGTAAGGTGTGTCTCCGGCGCCGTTGTCGACAATGTAGACGTATTCCTTGATGGTGATGGTCTCGCCCCACTCAGGAGGTGTGACGTACATGACGTTCTCAGCTTCACCATGGCCTCCACTGGTGTGGAAGGTTACAGCCAGCATGTGATCGTAGGTGTACGGACCTTGGTCTCCACCAGCACCAACATTGACTTCTACAGGTACGTAAGTACCAGTGAGAACGTTGTTGATGCCTTGGAAGTCGAAGCCGACGACGTCATCGAAGTAGTAGTCTGCGACGAGTTCTCGAACGTTCTCAACACGGACACCGATCTCTTGCGTTGCAACACCTTGTTGGTAGTTGGCAATTGGCATGACCGATGGGTCGTAGTTTGGCACGTAACTTGGTGCAGTAGCGGTGTCCTTGAGGACAAGGCGGATTTGACAGAAGTCAGATCCACTTGGTCCAATTTGGTGGATACCGTTGTTGTTCAAGTAGTCGATTTCCCAAGCGTTTGCAGTGGTTGTTGCATCAGGAACGAGTGTAAAGGTGAGTTCGTCTCCAACAATTTCTATGCTGAAGTAGTTCTCGTACGTACATTGGTCGGTTGATTCAACCGTCCAAGTCAAGTCAGCAGGCTGGTGATCGATGTCGTACTTGATTGCGGACAAATCGTAGGTCAAGTTGCCGAAGTCGTTGTTGTCATCTTCCATGAGGCTGATGGACCAAGGAGCAACTGGAGTCGATCCATTTGCTGCAGTAACAACTGCTCCAGAGACAACATCCCAATCGAGTACAACTGGGGCATCGTTCACTGGGCTGACGGAGAAGTCAACCGTGTATGGGACAGCGTCCTGGTTTTCTGCGCCATCGTCACTGAGTGTTAGTGTAACGGTACAGGTTCCACCAAGCTCGTTGGCAGTGTTCTCTGTGATGGTCAACTCGTTTGCAGTAACGGAG